>QBUR01000191.1:0-17992 GCA_013374385.1 Candidatus Methanocomedens sp.
GTGCTTTTCTGAAGATCGGGAACAAGGTACATGGATCGTTTTCAGAATGAAAGGTTTTGTGTGTAAAAAGGCCGCCGGAAAAACCGGCGGCCTTTTTTCTGATGCATCTATACGCTAGATCAGCATCAATTCGATAGCCTGCATGAGCTGGATCAGGAAATCATAATCAGACACTTCAATGTCTAATCCGAATCCTGCCTGCTGGCAGATACCGAGTGCAGGTCTGAAGTTCAGAGTTCTAAAGGCCATGGCTGCTGCCATGCCCTTGAGCTTCAGACTGGTAATTCCTGCATAGTGACTGAAAGAGTATTCTCCTTCTTCGGCAATGCCGAGAAGCGTTGCAACTCCGAAGTGCAGATCACCATTCTCGCCTCTGGCATCCTGAAGGATGCCGTATGCAGCCACTGCGTCTGAGGCAAAGGCCGTCTGGCCGCCTGCAGGCTCGTAGGTTCCATACTCGAAGGTCATTTCATTCTGGTACATGCACCAGGTTTTGTAATGATCTCCTCCCAAATTAAGATCTATGTAAGGAACACTCAAGTACACTGTGCTTGAAGAAGTACCGTTAACGATTGAATCTACACTGCAATCAAGAAGTGAGAAACCATTAGCAACGGTAAACAATGCCTTAACACCGGGATCTGCAATCTCGAATGTGTACTGGAACCTGATGCCTGTGTACTGACTGTACAACCAGTTGCCTATCTCAATGTTATCCATTGCAGGCTTCAGCGAATCAGGTTCAAAAACGACCAGAGTATCATCAATAATCAAGGTATCAGTTGTGCCCCAGGCATTGATAACGGTAATATCATTTGCTG
This sequence comes from Candidatus Methanocomedens sp., assembly GCA_013374385.1. Lineage (GTDB taxonomy): Archaea > Halobacteriota > Methanosarcinia > Methanosarcinales > Methanocomedenaceae > Methanocomedens_B. Next base: position 822 of record QBUR01000191.1, read on the forward strand.
TGAGCACTGGATTGACACACTCGAAAACAGACCAAGATAGATCCTGTGTGAGTGTTTCAGTGAAAAACTCTACAGGCCATGTTCCACCGTCATGCTGAACAGTCATGTAGTCATACTGATCTCCGACTATCCAGTAGTCAGGAAGCAGTATTGAAGTCCAGCCTGCGCCGTGATAGCCCTCAGGTTTGGAGGCGTCCATATCAATGGCCCACTGGAAATTCAGCATTGCTGTTTCGTAATCGCCAGCCTCAAACGCAGTCCATCCAGCACTAATAAAGCCCGTGTATCCTTCAACTTCAGGATACTCTGTAACATTGTCGTAACATCCTGCAACCAGGATAAGGGAGGCTGCTACAGCAACAAGGATCATCGCGTTGATTCTTTTCATTATTCTCTCCCCCCCTTACTGTACTTTAAGCATCTTCTGAGTAAGAACCTGACCTGCGGTCTCAAGTCGGCAGAAGTAAACTCCTGCGCCGACTGTCAAACCGTTGGAATCAGTTCCGTCCCAGACGATAGTGTGGTTTGCCGCTGCCATCTCTTCGTTGGCAATGGTTGTTACAAGGCGGCCGGTCATGTCAAAGACATTTACCCGAACATTTCCGCTGACAGGCAGGCCGAAGCTTATTGCTGTCTGTGCGGAGAATGGGTTGGGAGCATTGGCGCCAAGAACAAGCTGTGCAGGGATCTCGGGTGCGAAGACACCGATACCCTCGCCAAGCGCGTAAATTCCACCCTCTTCAACTGTAGCAGATATCTGTCCACCCTGCAGCCAGCTGTCAAGAATAACCCAGCCCTCATTTGTGTAGCGATACACAGAAGCGGCATTGGTTGTGCTTGCAAAAGAAAGTGTACCGGTAACTGCTGGAATTGATACCGGTCCGGCAATTATTCCAGTCATGCGGCCGCGAACATTCTGTAAGGAAGCACTTGATTCAATTGCAAGACCCAAGGTTCCGGTCTCTGCAAGAGTGATCATGCTTCCGCTTGGTGCTCCACCTTTTGGAACATCAAGACGAATATTAACGATCTCAAGAGTAAGATCGGTGTCGGCAAAACCCACAGCAACCTCTCTGAGAGCTTCAACAGTGTGTCCTGTACTATCGTAGCCGGTAAAGGCTATTTCATAATTTCCACTTGCCCATGCAGTGAAAATGCCAGTCCAGACACCGCCATAGAAGCTTACCATCTTCATATTCAGAACAGAGTCTGTCTGAAGATGTGCGGCCTCAAAAATAGGGCCTACCCAGTCGTACCCCTCAAGCTCATAGGTATCTGTATTAACAAGAGCTGCGTATACCGTAATGTACTGAGAAATCAAACTATTCTGATGAAAAGCTGTCTCAGTCTCTGGTACTGTTTCGTCGTTGGAGATGTAGTATCTCATACCGGCAGCGCCACCTGGGTTGTTATTGGTAATAACAAGGTAGGTGTTGGCACCTGTAATTGTGAATGAAGAGTTGTAAAGTTCATCGAATGTCAGCGGAGTGACAGAAATGAACTCTCCTGCTTCGTTATCACAAGTAACGACAACGGCTTCCCATCTGGAATTGATAGCACTATTGGCACCTCTGCCATCTGTGTACTGACCATTCAGATGTGTCAACCAGTCCTGGTCATAATTACTGAAGCGACAGTACTGGGATGCCCAGACAGGTCCTTTGACTGCAGCGCCTACACCAGAAATCCATCCCTCGATAGGAAAGCTGGTACTGGTAACAAAAGAACCTGTAAATGCTGAACTCATACCTGCATGAGCCCATTCTTCCTGAGTTGTTCCTGCAAGGAAATCATATTTGTAGTTTCCGTCGCCGAAATCACTGCGGAAGTCATTGTGAAGATTGCATACCAGCCAGTCGAAGTAGACTGGAACGATTATATCGTTCACTGCAGTCTCTTCAATTGCTGCCGGATCTATTGCAAGAGCTATCGAAAGCATACCGCTGTTCTCTGTATCCTGTGCGACTGTGGTGATAATACTGTCACCTTCACGCTGGGCAAGATACATTAACCAGAGGAACTGCTGGCCTCTACCAGGAGCATAATCAATTTTACCGCTTCCAGCGGTAACGCTTGTAAGCTCGATATAGGGAGCTTTCCTGAATTCTTTCATAAGCTCGTAGATACCGTGGTTTCCAACAGTAGTCTGTGTAAAACCAAAGCATCTGTACTGCATAACCTGAGCAAGCCCACGAATCAGCCATGGTTCCTCATCTGCCTGAGCAGACTGAAGGCTGAGGGTTGCTAGGCCATTGGCCAGACTGAACTTTCTCATTTCGACTGCTCCAGGCATGGCTGCCGGTGCCGTACTCCATGGATGAATGTTCAGGTAGAAAACTTCCATGGCAACGCCCTCGATCTCGTTGAAATCGGCGTCGACATAGTACATTGTATTACGGGCAGAGTTAGTTCCTCCACCAGCATCAAACTTGGTGGGGATCGAAGCCAGAATAACAACCACTTTTCCGTCGTTGTTTATGTCTGTAGGTACTCCATAATCTGCTATAACAGTACCCCAGACATCGCTCTCGAACGATGCTGTAAGGGCATCAAAATCGGCGGATGCCACCAGGTTGTCTGCGAGGTCGGGGCCCCAGACAACTTTGGGTGTAAAGGTTGTATCCGGATATCCGCCCTTATTGTTAACTCCGCTGGTGTTCTGAACCAGCCAGATAGCATGGTCGGTAATGGCACGACAGGTGAACATCTGCTCAGCTGGTCCCTGTGTGAACTGCTGAAGGTCAGGCACAAGCACTGTGACCTGATCGTTCACCTCAATTGCTGAGGCTGTGCCAATACCGAGGAGCGGCATCAGGAGAACAGCGAAGAAGGCCAGTAGGCCAACCCTCCCTTTTCCTGAAAATGTGTTCATTTGAACCTCCTCGTAACTAGGTTTCTTTGTTACTTCGTATCTATTTTCTACACCGGATTTTGAGAACCAGTGCGCTTTAAACAATTTTCGACAGGTCATGCTAGAATCCCTCATCCAGAAGATCTACAGAATCAAGAGTAGTTCTTCCTCCGCGGTTAACATTCTGTAGCATGCTCTGCCAGTTAGGGTAGCTTACTTCACCCTCTACTGAGGAAAATATCTGGATGAAATCCCCATTTCCCATCAGATCCGCAAAAACAAAACTTTCCTGCTCCGCATCGTAGAAATACCAGATCTCATACGGTGCCTGAGTTGTACTGAAAGGATCTGCTTCCACTTCATCGGGTTCACCGAATATCAGGTACACCCTTCCCATGTCTGTCTCCCAACCCTCTTTGCCGAGAGATGGGTACCTTCTATCCACAACCCTGTATCTATCCAGATAACCTGAGTGTTCACCGGGACGAGCGTTCCAGTAGTTATCGTAGTAAAGAGTTCGCGCATCTTCGTCCAGCCTGTGGTAAAGAATACCCTCTTCCTGCGCCAGCAGAATGGGAAAGCCAGTGAGTGCCCTTGTGGTAAAATCATTTACCGCGGGGTTTGAGGCGGCTGGAATAAATACTTCCACAATCATAGGTCTTGTAAAACCACCTATGGTGTCTCCATTCATAGTGTAAGTGATGGACAGGCTGTAAAGCCCCGGCTCCCTCACAACAGAAAGATCCAGACTGTCGATCAGAGCAATAGTTTCCATTCCATCAGGAATAGAAATTGCATCCGGCGGTCTGGCGAACACAGGAACTCTCTCTGAATCAAGCAATTTGCTGTACCTCAGTATATCCGCTCCTCCAAGAGCGTACAATTCCTGATAGGTATAGATCATGCTTTCTCCAGGTATGGAAAATCTGGTAGATGCTGCAGGAAAAACAATCATGTTTCCCTTAAGCAGCGTGTTTACTGAGCCCTCTGTAGCAGGCATAATGGTTCTGGCCAATTCAACATCGCTAAAATGTTCAGGATATTCAACAGAGAGCTGCCTTACGGCAAGGCCCTGTATCCCGTTAGCCACATCAGTCATGCGTACAGCAACAGTCCAATCTCCTTCAAGAACCGGCAGAAGCCCACAGTTAACAACGCTGCCACTTTCTCTCCACTCCAGGGGAGTGTTCCAGATGTCCCAGGCCAGGGTATCCCCGGCAGGGGATGAAAGAGATATCTCTGTTGTAAAGAGACACATCCCATCTGAATCAACAGAGAATTGTGCAACGTCCACTTCCTGATAAACCTCAAGAAGCAGTGTATCTCCAGCTCCAATATTGAAAACCGCAGTGTCAATGGCAAATTGCAAATTGCCTTCACTTACAGTTGCCAGCCCTGAAGCTGCCGCAGAAAACGCCAGTATCAGAAGAAGTACGGTTGTGGTTCCGGTCATAGTGACCACTCCTCTCTGGAATTGAATGCTCTGTCCACCACATCCCAGCCCTCCACCATTTCGTAAAATCCGTATCCGTCCCGATCAACGAAGGTAATGGTGAGGAATGGTGTGAAGTAGTCCCATATTACATAAGGTCGGTAACCAAGCTCAAACGGAAAATCCTGAATAATATCAGGTTCTCCCATCTTTGCATAGATAACCCCTCTGTCGGTGTTGATACCACGAATTCCCGTGGTAGTGAAATCTCTTGATATCCTGTCCAGTCGGAGCAGGTAATCATCGAGATATTCGTTCTCTCTGGTAGCAGGATTAGGATCCCGTTTTGTCCAGAAATCGGCCATTACAGAATTCCTGTCTCCAATTCCTCCTGCTCTCTCGAGCTCTCTTAGTTCATGACCTGTGGCAATTGGTCTGATAAGAGACATTGTCTCGTCAGAATCGTCGCCCCATATGTCCCAAGCTTCAAGCACCCCAAGAGAAGTGGAAGAAGATGCAACCACATCGGCACCTTGAAGAGCAGCCACAGTGAATCTGTACCTGCCCTTTTCAAGGCCGTTAAGAGCAACATCAACAGAGTAGTAAACCACACCTTCAACACTGTGATCAGCAGAAAGCCAGCCCTCTCTTACCACATCAGTGGCTCTGTCTAGAAGGGCATAAGCACCGGATGGTACTTCTTCTGTTTCCGGAATGTAAACATTCCAGGAAAGAGTCACATAGCCGTTAGCCCTGACGAAGCCATCAGGAGTTATCCTGACACCACCACTTGACCATAGAGAACCGTTAGAGGTGTCGATAAATATCTCTTCCTCCTGACGGATCGCCGCCCCGGACTCAAGGTCTTTCAAGGTAACAGCAACGGTGTGACTACCTGATTCAAGTGAGTTGAATATGAGTAATTCACTGATTGGGAAAGAACCGTCTGTGATCCTGTTACTCCGGCGAAGAAAGCCTTCACCGTTGATGGTGGCTGTGATCTCGTAAAAGACCGTAAAGCCGCTGTCAGAACTTACCGCAAGAAGATCCGCCTCAGGAATGAGTACTGTTACCTCCACAGACCCGGTTGTATCGGACCCGGCAGGAAGAGAACTCCAGCTGAAGCTGAACCCTGTCAGAGCAAGCGTAGCAAGTATCGCAGTCGGTGTCATTCAAACCTTTCGAGAATTGGGAAGGGAAAACCCCTCCGGTTTATTCAGCTACTCTAAAATGCAAACCCGAGACTGGCACGGTGAACCATTTCCAGTCTGTTGAAATCCTGATACGCGTAATCAAGAGTCAGAGCCTTATCACCCATAGGTACGCGGAAACCGGCACCGGCTGAAAGACCCTCTTCGTCTGTATTGACGCGATATCCACCCCTGAGGGCGATCATATTGTTGTACCAGTACTCGGCACCAATGTTTACCTGCTCCACATTGTCTGCAGGATGCACACCATCAACCTCAACAGTTACCTGGTGAGGACCCTGGTCTACAACATCCATGGCAAGACCAATTCTGAAGTTCATCGGCATTGCGTAAGGTTCGTACGAAGAAGTTGAGTCTGATCCACTGTACCAGTCTTGTGCTTCACCACCTGGGGTAAGCTCAGGGCCGAAATTCTGGATAGACATTCCAATACGAAGTGTTTTGAAACCTGTGTCGTAGAGTGTACCAAGATCGATAGCTATGCCACCTGCTGATACATCATCCCAGGCCTCGCGGACGTACTTTGCAGTAAGCCCGGCACTGAATCTGTCGGTAAGCATCCTTCCAAAGGAAAGACCAATTACCATGTCTGAACATGTGAAGGTCTCGTCTCCGTTTGGATTCTCAACAGTTGTGCGATACATATCGCCACTTGTAAGCAGACCGAACTGCAGAGCAGCAGTGCCCACACCGGCAAATTCATGAGTAACAATGCCGTAGCCGTAAAGAATATCGGCATACATCTGAGTACCGGAGAACTGAAACTGAGTTCCTGGAACTCTTACAAGAGCACCTGGATTCCAGTAAGCAGCACTTGGGTCATCAGCAGTTGCCACAAAGGCACCACCCATAGCAACTCCACGGCTACCGATGCCGATTTTGAGGAACTGGGCACCTGAGGTTCCCGTTTTTGCAAAAGCGGCCTCTGCAATGGCAGGGAACAGCAGGAAGGCAACCAGTGCAGTTGCAAGTATCATGCTTGTTCGCTTCATGGTTTCCTCCCTTCCTATTTAATGATTGCGAATTTGTCTATGACAAAATCGTCTGCGGTTTCTACTCTGTAAACATAGAGACCTGTTACTACATCCTGATCATTCCTGGATACGAGATCCCAGTACTCTGTACCGACCTCACCAGTGTAATCACGATGCTCAAGGGTAATTACATGATCTCCTGCAAGTGTGAAAACATGTATATCACACATACTTGGAAGATTAACAAATGCAATTTTGTTGAAGTAGGTTGTTTCCCAGGCAGCACTGATCTTGTAGGGGTTGGGAACTACTCTAACATTATTTACCCAGTCTGAGTCAGTATCCCAGTTGGGTGTAACTGCAACAGGGGTTCCCTCTAAAGTCTGCTTGTAATTGCTTTTGGTGCTTTCTATAAGGGTCACAGCATCAAATGCGGTTACTACATAGTAATAGGGGAATCCGTTACGGGCAGAATTGTCCGTGTACTCGTGTACTCCGGGTTCGGTAACTGTTGCAAGAAGCTCAAAGTTACTAGGTGCGAAATCGGAACGGTAAACACAGTATCCACCGAATGGAGAGTATGCCTCTGCATTGGCACCCCACTCAAGGTGAACAGCGTTATCCTGTGCCTCGTAGAAAAGGATCGGAGTTGGAGGAAGAGCAGGTACGCCCCATCCGCCATCAAGGTAGTAGGCACTGAGAAGCTCATCAGCAGCAACTCTTGCACCTTCAAGACCAAGACCAACAATCCATCCACCGATAACAAACAGACTGTCATCATCTGCAAGGGTCACAGGACCCATTGAGGGAAGGAATCTGTAATCAAAGGTGGGGTAACCGAGAGCCAGAGGGTTCTCGTACACGAAAGGCCATGGTCCGGGGTTTGGAGTGGTTCTGGCTTCCGGTGTATTTTCGTTACCAACCCAGTCTTCAAGATAGAGAGGTCCACTGTACTGACCGCTCTCATCCGGGAACTGTCCCCACATGTAATCGTATCTCTCGATGTCTGTGCCTGGATCGCTCTCCCAGTTCCACCATGCGTGGCTTAGTGGGATAGGAACACCGTAAACATCGATAGGACGCTCGGTGGTACCGTCTGCCTTCAGAACCCAGAGATCAAGAAGACGCCAGGCAATGAATCCCACTGCAGGAGTATCAAGATCCTGCTCGCCACTGTCATCAACGGAACTGCCAGCACCATCACTGTCCCACATGAAGCTCATGCTTCTTGGAACAACAGCGAATGTGGTGTCTCCCACAACATGCTGCCAGAAGTTTTCCGGACGGTTTCCCTCTGTGAACATTTCCATGCTGGTTCCAGTGTTCATAGGGTAGATGTAAGTGGAAGGATCATTAATATCGATTGTCTTGAAAAGAATAGTGTAACCATCGGCTACACCGTCACCGTTAACATCATTATCCGCAATATTGTCGGATACTACATAGTTGTAGTAGTACCAGATGTTGTTGGGATCATCAGCACCAAGAGGGCTGTCAGGGTTCTGCTGATAGGTATAGATATCCTGATCAACAGCCTTCACACCATCTTGGAAGATGTAGTCAAAGTCGTCGATATCAGGATCACCGCGAAGCCAGATGGCATGACCGTCGTAGTAGACCATGTCTTCAACATGAGCTTCTACGGGATCTGCTGTGGCCACATCGCAGTCACCGCGAATACCAACAACAAAACCTTCAAGATCGGCACCGAGGTTGCCGTATTCACTGTGGTGAGTTACTACGAATTTGTTGGCTATGAAGTTGTTGTAGCCTGGTGTTCCCCATCCGTAGTTTTCTTCCCATACCATCATGCCGTAAGGGTCGGTGTTTCTGGAAAGATACCAGTCATCGTACCCGTACTGAGTCTGCTCAAGAGCAGTAGGACCGGGAACGAGTTTCTCCATGGGATAGCCATCGCTCGGCCAAAGTTCCCAATCACCGTAATCAGAACAACTTGCCCATTTACCCATACTGTCGGGCCAACTGCTGGTTATCTCACCAGCACATGCAGTCCAGAAGTTACCTGCCCAGAGGTAACTGCTACCGGAACCGCCGGGCCATTCCATAGAAGGATAAACTGCATCAGGGTCTCCAAACCTGCCGAGATTCAGGAAAGCACTCCAGACATTACTCAGGTTGTGCAATCCCCAGACCAAATTTGGTCTGGCATCTGTGCTCTCTGGCAGGGAAACCTCTCGAAGCTCTCTTGCGAGGCCCGTGCCAACAAACACGAAGAGTGCAAGCACGGCGAGTGCAAGAAATCCGCGATTTCGCCTGGTATTCCTCATACTCACTTCCACCTCCTGTCTTTTTCCAAACCAGCTAGTAATAGCTGTTCGGATCCTGTTTGTATTGTGTGTCATACCCATATGCCACACCCTAATTAGATAACTCAAAGTTGTAACCCACGGAAGTCCACACACCAACGGCAATGCCGTTGTTCCGTGCAGGCGACCAGCGTGTATCCCACGCAGCCGACATGGCAGCCTGGTCGAGGCTTCCCACTCCGCTTGAGTTGTAAAGCTGAACATCAGCCACAGTGCCGTCAGGCTTCACATAGATCCATACAATAACGCTACCCTCAACTCCGGCCAAACTGGCCAGCTCAGGATATGCAGGCGCAGGCCTGTAGGTACAAACCGGTGCATCCTCCGCATACATGAAACGCGGTGGACCTATTTCGTCTGATTGCCCCACATCGCCCAGCTCGTCACTCTGATCTATGGTAAGAGCCTCATCGAGACCCTCTGTGTCATCGCTTAGAGACAGCGTAATGTCCAGTTCTTCAATCATTTCTTCCGTTTCATCCTGCAATTCTTCCTGCTCTTCTTCTACTTCTTCCTCCTGCTCTTCAACATCATCGTCAAAAGCGATGTCGGCCTCTACGGCTTCCATCTGTGAGTCTGAAGTTCGAGTAGACAGCCTGCCCAGTTCGCTGGCAGGAATAAACTCGAAGAAGATGATCAGAAACGCGAGAGCAACAACAATTCCCCACTCAAAACCCCGTGCGGACTTTTCCCTGCTCTCTATATCGGCGCTTGTAGCCATCTCACCTCCTCTATATTCCTGTGCTCAAAGGCTGAGCGTTAAACTGAATGCTGTACAATTCCTCGAAACGAAGATCCGCAAAAAGACCGACCATAGCACTCATTGGGACACGAGTATCCGCATTTAGCACTATGACATCAAGGTGCTTGTTCTGCTCTCGCCAGAATTTATCTGCAAGACCTTTCAGCTGTACTGCCACCTGATCAATAGGCAGGTCGTAGTCACCGATTCTTGCAATCACTTCACTCTGACTGTCTCCGGGGTTCATCTGTTTGATCCAGACGGCCACCATAAGGTTCTCCTTGCCCAGCTCACTCATCACCTGAGGGTGAGCCTGAGGAAAGCGAATCCTGAGACCACTGTCATCCTTGAAAATGGTTGTGGCCATAAAGAAGACCAGAAGCAGGAAAACGATATCCGACATTGTGCTGGATCCTATTGCACTGCCGACTTTCATTCTTCTTTTAAACTTCATTACACACCACCTCCAAGTCTTTCCTGAAGGGTGATACCAGTACGGCTGACACCATTGCGCCTGATCACATCAAGTGCGGCGATCATGCCGTCATAGTCACAATCGGGAAAGAACTTGAGAATAACAACAAGCTCGCTCTCTCTTACGGCTGAAGCGATGTTCCCCTGCCTTGCGTCAGCAAGAACAAGAGTATCGCCAAAAGCCACTTCTCCAAAGTTTGGATCGACAGTCACTGGAGCATCTGCACCCATTATCTCCCGGATAAGTCCGGAACGAACCATGGGTGTAAGATTCTCTGCCTGAATGGCCGAGTTCAAGCTGGAATAAGTACCTGACGGTACACCCTTCGCAACCTCAAGGTTGTTCAGAAGTCTGGCGGAAGTAGTTTCCACCGTTTCTGCCCTCTGGGCTGCAAGAGTCATAATTCCTTCCTGAAGCACGGGATCATCCAGTGCGACATCCTCACCGGCTCTGGCCCTTTGCAGTGGCCCGTCAGGGGGTGCCTGGTCAATAAGAGCCACATAGCTCCCGATACCCCACTGCTTGATGGTCATAACCAGTCGGTTGGTTTCATCGATCACTACCTCTTCAGTCTGTTCATCGGGCTTTTTCGGCAGCTGATAGCTGATGCCCTTCTGAACATCAAAAGTGGTTGTAACAAGGAAGAAGATCAGAAGCAGGAATGCAATATCGGACATGGACGAATCGGAAAATTCGCCTGTTGCCCGTGGTCTATTACTGCGCATTCTTACTCCTTATCACAACTGCTTGAGATGTTCCATGTCGGCAAGCTGATCAACGAGGAACATGCTTGCCTCTTCCATGTCGGTAATAAAACGACCCACTTTTGCTATGAAAAAGTTATTGGCCATCTGAATTGGAATTGCTACCATAAGGCCGGTGGCCGTGGTGATAAGCGCTTCCTGGATACCGCCGGCAACAAGGCTGGCATCAACATTCTTGGCTGCGGCGATCTCGCCGAAGGCACGAATCATACCAGACACTGTACCGAGGAAACCTATCATGGGGGCTACACTTGAAACGGTGGCAAGAACAACAAGCCCCTTCTCAAGATGTGCCATTTCGATAGATCCGGCTCCTTCAATTGCCTTTTCCACATCTACAAGCCCTTTGTCTCTTCTCATGAGCCCGGCTCTGAGAATAGCAGACACAGGACCACGGGTACGGTCACAAAGGGTTTCAGCACCGCTGAGATCGCCTTTGCGAATGTATCCGCCAAGCTGCTCAAGAAATTTGTTCACATCGAGTTTCGCCTTGCTGAAAGTTATGAATCTTTCAACAGCAACGGCAATACCGATGATCAGTGCAATAAGCAGAGGCCACATAAAGTTTCCACCAGCAATGAACAGATCTTTAAGATCCATGCTGGCACTCTGTGAACGCTCAACTTCTTCAACAACAGGTGCTTCTTCAACATCTGCGTTCTCGACTGGTTCCTCTACAGGAACCACCTCTTCCTCAACCACTTCAGTAATCTCTTCTGTGGTTTCTATTGCTTCCGGCTCTTCCCCCTGAGCAATGGCAAATGGTGCCATTATCAGTAGAAGCACCAGCAGTATTTTATGCATCTGGTAACTCTCCTTGTTCTTGCGGGTAAACCCGCCTGAAATTCCTACCATTCGAAGTCGATACCGAAACGAATGCGTCTTCTGCGCTCGTAAGCATTGGGGTTACCCATACTACCTCTGGGATCGTGATCGGGCTCGCCGTTACCATCCTGATCAGCGTCGTACCACGCTGCATCCACAAGTCCGCCGATGTTTGCGCGGTTAAACACGTTAAGAACCCAGACATACACATTCAGTGAGGTATCGCCCATCCAGAACATCTTGTTCAGCTTGGCTGTGGTGTTCATGGTGAACGGAAGACGCTCGCCGTTGATCTCTGGATCGGCAGTTGCCTGCCCGCTTGAGTTGTAGGGGAAACCACTTCCGTAGTTCCACTGCACCGAAAGACCAAGACCCTGAAGGTATCTGGTTCCGCCCCATGCAGGGCCTTCGTTTCTTGGGATACGGAAATCAAAGTTGGCGTTAACCATGTGTCTCTGATCCCAGTCAAGGAAACTCTCACGCTTGGGAATAACCCAGCCTGCCCAGGCGTAACTGTAGTTCTGGGTTGCACTGGAGCTTTTGCCCTTGGCTATGGCATAGGTGTAGTTGCCACTGAAACTAATGAAGTTGGAAGGGCGTCTCATGAGGTTGAACTCTGCACCGCGGACATTTCCGTAATCTCCGTTGATGTAAAGATCATAAGCATCCACTGCTGTGAAGTAGTTCTTCTGCATGTCTACAAGACCAGTGATATCCTTGTAGTAACCTGTGATATCGAGCATGGTTATGTCATTGAACATGTGCTTCACACCAAATTCGTATGCGATGGTCTCTTCGGGCTCAAGATCAGGGTTACCCACAATAGGGAATGCGCCTGAAAGATCGAAGTTTGCCCCATCGAACATTCTTCCGAAGTCTGGAACCTGGAAGTAATGACCGTATGTGAAGTGAAGAACATCACGCTCAGTTATGGGATGGCTGAAGCCAAGTCGAGGGCTGAGGTGATACTTGGAACTAACACTGACCGGGTTCCTGATGTGATCATCATCTCCGGCGGAAGTTCCAGGGTTCACAGGGTCTGTAAGATCGGCAGGGTAGTCGTTGTAGTTGGGGTCGAAGTAATCAAAACGAAGACCTGCGTTAACGATCATTCCTCTGTATTCCATTTTGTCCTGCATGTAGGCAGATACAGCATGGGGGAAGGAATGCCAGTCGCTCATGTAGATGTTTCCGCCTGAAGCGGTATCTACCCGGTGCTCGTAGACATCATAGTACTTGCCTTCAAGACCGAACTTGAGCTGGTGCTGCTGGTTGACCTGGCTGGTTACATCAAGCCTTACTGTTGATGTAGCACTGGAAGCGTCGTACCATGCAGCTCTGTTGGCGCCGGAACGGTAGAACCCCTGACTGTCCTGAGTGCGTGTGGGTGTGTAGTTCAGCCAGTCGAAAACAGAGTAACCTTCTCCAAGAACTCCACCATCAGGGTCATCAATTCTGCGTTCATCAGAAGTGGAGTACTGGTTGACCTTGAACTCCAGGAAGCTTGCATCACTGAGGGTCTGTGTGAGGCTGAAGCCAATGGAGTAGTTTTCCACATTGCGATGTGGAAGGCCGTAGCGGAACTCTGTTCCGGGAAGTGTGTCGCCGGTAAGAGGATCAATGTAGGAATCCTCGAACCTGGCATATGCCCAGCCACCGTACAGATTGCTGTCTGTGTTACGGTAGAATCCACTGAGGTTTATCTTGGTTTTGGGATTGGGCTTAATGGTAAGCTTCAGGTTACCGTTCAACTGCTCGCTTCCGGTGTTAAGAAGGTAACCGTAGTTACCATCGGTGCCACCACCATACTGCAACCATTTTACGGTTCCGAAAAAGCGGACATCGGCACCAATATCAAGACCCATTGCAGGAAGCAGATACTGTGTAATTGGCTCTGGTCCGCCAAGTGCAATCTCTCCTGTAAGTCTTGCTTCAGCAAAATCGGCAGGCTTGTCGCCTGCGAATTCCTGCTGTGGCTCAAGAGGATCGGGATCGCCATTGTTGTCCAGACCATCGAACCTCGGGCCTGCCCACCAGGTACCCGGGTATCCCCAGGTCCAGTCTTCGGCAATACCCAGAGTAGCAAAATCGTTACCGTTCATGCCGATGGATCCGCTGTAGCGGTTTCCACCCTCACGGGTGATAACATTGATGATACCGGACTGTGCATTTCCGTACTCGGCACCGAACCCACCGGAAATAACCGATGTTTCAGCAACAGCCGAAAGAGGAAGAGACTGGTCTGATACATTGCCGTTGGGGTCTGTCTGAGTCACACCGTCAACAACATAGGAAACCTCTCCGCCACGACCTCCACGCATGTGAAGACCACCGCGATCAACGGCACCTGCCTGCTGGTTCACCACATCGGCGATACCTGCAACAGGCATGGTTCTGATCTCGTCACGAGTTACTACAGAAACACTGGAAGTAACGCCGCGAAGAATCATTCCCCTCTGGTCGGTTACGGTAATAACCGTACTTCCAACTGCTTCGGGGTTAAGTACAAAATCCATCCGGGTGGTCATGTCAGCGATGACACTGGCACCCTCTTTTGTCTGCTCGCCCATACCAACCATGCGGGACATAAGATCATAAGTTCCCGGCTGAAGGTTGATAATGAAATACTCTCCGTTAGAATCCGTCATTGCACCGTAGGCAGTACCTGTGATCATCACAGTCGCGCCGATCAACGGTTCCCCGTCAGAATCGGTAACACGACCGGCGATCTTACCGGTAGTTCCAGCGGTAGCAGCAAGGGACACAAACAGCAGTAAAGCAAGCGAAATAACTGTCGCTCTTCTAAACACTTTGCAGCTCCTTTCTCCTGGCTACAAACTGTGCATCCTCTCTGCACCCCGGCGTACACCCCCCAGGGCAAAGAATCAGCACAAACAAACAACCATTACCACGGCCAGCCGTGGCCACCTAACACTTTACAGCACACCGTGTTACGGCGTACTAACCTATTGTTACACAACTCTTTCCCTATCTAGGATACTTAAGCTCCTCAACCGTGTCAAGAAGTGAACAACCTCCCCCCTGTAACAGCATATCCGCAACGGGATAGTAAGTGGTTCTCTACAACATATGTAACTCTATAATCTTTAAACTGCACGGGTGTCAGTGAAGCCTGACTTTTCAAACCCTCCAGTGTCGACTGCGTGAGGCAGGAAGAGAGGAAATACGACTTCTTAACGCCGTTTATTAAAACCCATGACACCGTTTCCTGATACAAACTGATATCAGAAACCTGTTTCAAAACCCACCATGATAGTTTCACCACTGTCGAAAACATGGTTGATATAACTCACAGGTACTGCCACGCCTTCCCGGTATCTGCTCTAGTACTGATATGCTGCTGAACCCTGTGCCCCAGCCTGCAAGAGATACCTGAATTCTGTCAGAACCTGCCAGAGCAGAAGGATTTGTGAACAAAGAAAGGGCAGACAAGCTGTTGGGCACAGCTGCACCGCACAACCCGGCACTTGCAGGATTCAAGCTCTCTACTCTGCCGCCAACACCAAAAGCATCCCAGTACCCGTATCCGAATGCAGTCACTGCGGTAATTGAGAGAACTATAAGAACTTTCATCTCGAACCCTCCGATCTTCTTCAACTACTGCTAAAAAATGTGCTCAACTCCCAGAATGATCAGATCTCCTGCGTCGTAAAGATGATTTATGTATGGAAGAGGCACAGCAGTACCATCTCTGTACCGACTGTGAAAAAAGTATGCCCCTGACACACGATAATTTCCAAAACTGTAGTCTCCGCCGATGCTGAGGCCTATACCTGTTTTAAGAGCAAAATCAGGTCTGTATCCATTCAGCCCCATGTACATGTTTGCCCCTTCGACTACCCCTGGAAGACGGGTGAATGCAGTAACATTAAGGTCATTACCATTAACGAAACCGATCTCTGTGCCCAGGTATCCACCTTTCATGAATGGAAATGATGCCGATACACCCAGGTTGTAGAATGATGAATACCTGCTGTCCCCGCTCACGAAAGAGGAATAGAGCACTGTATAGTCAAGTTTCATATTCGCCCCTGCTCGAACACAGAATTCAGAATGTTCCCAGGAAGTTACCAAAATAGAGTCAGCACCATTGACCCTGTTCGCATAAGTTGTTGCCCCTCCACTGCCGAACCTGATTCCCGGTGAAAAACCCAGGCTCACCGGTCCAACGGTGGAGGCCAGGGACACAAGGAGGTGGATGTAATATGCTTATTTGAATTAGATATTCTGTTTCCTGGAAGTATACCGGCTAGAATGATCTTTCTACACCGACTATGAGTAGATCACCTGCATCGTAAACATGGTTAATATACCGTACAGGTACAGCAGTACCCTCTCTGTACCGGCTGTGAAAGTGATATGCCGCTGAAACACGGTAGTTCTCAAAACTGTAGTCGCCACCGATGCTGAGACCGATCCCTGCCTTAAGAGCATCATCCGGTCTGTAACCGTTCACTCCCATATACATGTTGGAACCTTCAACAGCGCCAGGAAGACAGGTGAATGCGGTAACATTCAGATTATCACCATCAAGAACACCTATTTCAGCCCCTAGATAGCCACCATTCATAATTGAAAGGGATGATGATGCCCCCAAATTAGTAAATGACAGGTATCTGTCATCACCTGTTGTGTGAGTGGAATAGAGCACTGTGCAACCGAGTGTGATACTGGCACCTGCTCTCAAAGCAAATCCGGAGTGTTTCCAGGATATTACAGATGAAGAACTGTGACCGAAAACAGTGTTCGAATAGGTTGTAGACCCGCCGCAGCCGAACCTGACCCCCGGAGAAATTCCAATGCTTACCGGCCCTGCAACTCCCGCCAGCGAAACCACCGCTTCCGAGATATTCCCGTAAGCATCTGTGAACATGGTATTCCAGAGCTCTCTGTGGGTTGGTGTAATTTCATAGTACTCCTGAACAATGGCTTTCATCTGATACTGGGAAACAGTACTGACACCGACCCCTGCAGTGAATCCACTGCCAAGTGGTACTGCAAATGCAAATGCTCCCCTTGGGATCATTGCACCAATGTTGTAGCGATAAGGCTCCACACATGTGTAATGATAGTTTATCTCTTCTCGCCAGCCTACATGCCAGCCTGAAGCAGATACAACTACATTGCTGGAAGCGGCCAGCGCAGACGGATTGATAAAAACAGACAGCGCAGAGGAAGGATCAGGAACAGTGGCACCACACATACCTCCACTTACAGCGCTGAGACTGGGTATTCTCGCTCCAAGATCAAAAGAATCCCAATACCCGTATCCAAATGCCATTACCGCTGAAGCAAGCATGGCTGCCAATGCTTTCATAGTGCCTCCACGAAAAGCTGTTTGCTTTTCAGTTATAACTGCAAACAAACCGTACTATACAGACATATGGAATAAGTAACTATCCCGCTGCTTTGTCGGAACCTTCAGAAAAGTGGCTCAATCAGATGATGGCTGACAGTATTCTTACTGCCGACAAAAACGCTACCCTCTTGCAGATCGGGTTGAGGCAATTCCTCCTGATTCTCTGACAACAGGTGAATCTCTTTTTCAA
>QBUR01000191.1:18002-27187 GCA_013374385.1 Candidatus Methanocomedens sp.
GCATTGGATGATCTGAAACTTGATAGAGTCGCCATCATCTATCCGGGAAACAAAAGATACCGGCTTGGAAACCGGGTTGAGGCAGTTCCTCTTGATTCTCTGGCAACAGGTGAACCGCTTTTTCAATAGGGAGGATGCTTAAAATTACTACAGGCGGAGCCGAAGCCCCGCCTGCAAATTGATACTGTCTGAAACTAATCGATATCAGAAAGAGTTACAGTAAAAATATTCTCTCCGTCACCTGAACCGTATTCTTCTCCGTCAACTCCGAAGAAAGTGTACGTATCGCCGTCTACATCTTCAAGTTGTATGTCGAAAAGCTCAGTTTCCCAGTTAAGATCACTTACATCAAACTCGTAAGTATCACCATCATACATGATGTCGCTGCCAAGCCAGTCTTCTCCGAATGAATCGTCAGAAGATTCGCTGATGTACACAAAGTAGACATCATATCCAGTATCGTTTGTGATCTCGAAATACTGTCCGAAAGATACGAAGGCAAGAGCAGTGAGTGCCAGCAGTGCAAATTTCATTTTTTCTCCTTTTTCCCCATTAGAGTCTCCAGCTTGAAGACCTGGTCTGAGGATCTGTTACAAATGTATTCCCATAGTGGGCAGCCACTCAAAGAGCAGGAACTGAGTCTGCCCGATAAGAAGACTGATACGAGCCATTACCGTATAACCGAAACTGGCACCGAATGCCACCATAAGAATGGTAATACCCACATTGGCCGTTCGACCCACAATGCCTGTATGCGCCTTTGAAAAGAAAAAGTAAACAAGACCGCACACAACCCCTGTTACCATAATTATGTTGCTTACCCAGTTGAACCAGCCACCACCCTGCCCCAGAGCGACTATGGTGCCGTTCACCTGAGCCAGAGCGTTTGTCTGAAACATGGCAGTCATGGTAAGACCTGCCCCTGTTCCCACAATAAGCGAGAGGGACATTCGGCTTAAGCTGGCAAGCTTAGGCACAATTCGCAGAACCATGAATATGCCGAGAATACCAGGGATCAACCATATGGGTTGCATTCCGCCTTCAGCTGGAAGAAGATTCTCCCACCAGTTGGGTATAAGAACATTCTTAATGGTGTAGATAACCCAGTAGCCTGCGCTCATCCCCACAAAAAGATGCTCCGCGAACTTGTAGAAGGGATTATCCTTGTAGAGGAAACTGTAAAGACTGAGAGAAAGCAGGGCGCCCAGCCAGATACCAAATATGGTCCAGTTCATTTCACCCCTCCCTTCTTCTTTTTTTCAGCCAGATAAGAAATGTTTCCAAGAATGATGAACAGCATGATAACCAGGTGGGCAACCGACTGGGCTGCCATACCGGGGATTGCCGTTCCCGGAGGTGGATTCTCCATTCCGATCCTGACCAGGGTTTCGTAATCCGCGGCACCCTTAAGGCCACCAAGAAGGCCAATCAGCTGTCCTGTGCCCAGGTAGGGGTAAAACTGAGGAGCACTTACAGCGGTACAACCTCCGCCAATTGGAATATCGTATCTGTCTCCTGCCATCATTATCCATGCAGGAACACCGGGATCACCGGCAGAAAGCGATATTATCATATCAAAATCACCCAACTTGTTAACATGGTCCATTATAGGCATATCATCAACGGAGTTACCATCATAGTCTTCAGGAAAAACAGACTTGATATTGCTGCCCATTCTGACGATAAGAACGCCTCCACCGGTCTTGTAACCCAGATTGACCCAGTCTACATACTCCTCACGCCCAAGGCTGTCGGAAACAGATGTAAGAACTTCATTTCCCAGGCTGACCCCCATTGGCCACAGTGCCATGGAAACGATCTTTATGTCTTTCCTCATAAGATGCTGGGTAAGAGCAAACGCCATAGGCTGAAGCTCCGGCATTGTGGAAGGATCATAATCAAAGCTGAGAAGCACCATAGAGCCAGCAGGCAGGGCTTCTACCACATCAAACATGTCTGTACTGGGACCTGGAGTAATTGGGATCGGCAGATTAAACCTCATTGCCAGAGGAATAACCACAGAAAGCGCAATAACAGTGAAAATTATTCTTCGGTCTATATTGCCCAGTTTCTCGGTAAATGTTGCCATCAGTCTGCACCTCCCAGGTAACTGCGCTCTATTCCGAAGATCATTCGCAGTGAGGTAGCCACCATTCCCATGGCTGCGCCTATCATCACTGCTCTCTGTCCGGCAAGGTTTGGAACCTGCATGATCCACTCACTGATCAGCGGAATTCTGTCCCATATCATTGCACCGATCGGAACACGGCCAAGCATGACCACAAACGCGCTTATCAGAAGAAGGGTTGCCCGCCAGTTACTGGCGCGGAAAGCGCGGAATGCTGCACTTGCCACAAAGAAAGCAAGCAAGCTGAACATGGTGGCACTCATTGGAGCCACCATCTCCAGAAAGAGAAAGTTAAAGGGTGTTCCCTTTTCAATCCCGAAGATAAGACCAGTCAGAACCATGGCAGTGAAGCCAACGATGGTAACAGGGCTGTACTTCCAGTTCCTTCCTTTGAAACGAATTCTGTGTGCATGCACCTGAAGCAGGTTGGCAGCACCAATAAATATTGCAAAACTGGCCACGATCATGTACCATTCCTGAAGACTTTCCCCCATGGATTGCGTGGCGGGAACAAAGAACTGAAGGATCATTATGATACCGGCCACGAATGTGATGGTCAAAGGTACGAATAGTCTCAATTCACAGCCTCCTATCCTACCGAAGTTATGGTTTTAAGGAAATCGGACACCCTGGCAGCCGGCCCCCATGCCTCACCAATTGTGGCGGCGAGAACACCAATGACAATTACGATCATAAAGAAAAGCTTCGCTACATCCTGACCTCGAAGACTGCCCAGCAGCTTGGGTTCCTTGGAAAGGTATGCACTTGCCGCAAAAAGTTCCTCACCTATCAGAGTGTAATCACAGGCAGCAATGAAGAAAGGTATCTGGCTTGGCATTGCAGTCCCGGCGATTTGTATGGCGCCAACACTTCTTCCTGTTTCAGCAAGAATCAAGCTCTCTGCGTAAAATGTACCAAGCATGAAGATTGCAGCAGGTTTCTCCCGGATCATTATACCATCCACACCAGCGGCGTAACCGAACTGATCATCGGTGATATAGTTGATATTCCCCTTCTGGTAAGCATCAGGTCTTCCCATTTGAAGGTAGGACTCTTTCACTGTTTCCTGAGCCACACTCATAACAACTGCGCGGCATGTGGGAACCAGCAGCGAAGAACCGTACTCTGCTGTTTTCATAGCAACCCGGCCCAGAATCACCATACTGGCAATGGTCTGAATGTCATCCATGTCCATTATGCCGGGAATGTAAAGCACAGGGCGACCCATTTCAGTAGCTCTGCCTACGGCGTCTTCAACTGCAGTGAGCCCGGCAATCCTTCGGATGTAAAGATCCTTGCCGCGCTTGCCCTGCTCTATGAAATAGAAAATTACAAGACTGATAATTGTAAGAAGTATCAGCATACCGATTCTTCCAGTGTGAATCCACTGTTTCTTTGGAACGGCGCCGGCCTCAACCGATAGCGCACCTGGAATACCTCCGTAAAAAGACACAAGACGGTAGGTATACTCCTGGCCATTACTCAATTCCTCGTCGGTTCTGCTTCCATCAACCGGCAGGATCGTGCCTATGGAAGACCACACTCCATCTTCGTCAAGCCGTTCAAGCACTATGGAATCAGGTTCCGTCACATGGGCTGAGACAGTCCATGTCAGATCGATGCCCCCTCCGGCATCATTGGGAGCGTCCTCCGCTGTAAGCGACTGTATGAAACAGTCCCCGTCATCTCCAGAAGCAATACCACCACTCTGTGCGAATATTACCCCTGTAAAAACCAGAAGAGGAAGCACAAACAGTATTCTTCTCATACTGCTGACCCCTTTCATTGAAAGTAATCGTACAAAACACAGTATGACGATAATAACCTCACATGACCATCTCTGCAACAAGAAGGGATTTGTGAGGCCTTATTCCTTAAAGAAGATCACGCAGTTTTTCCGCAGATCCAACAGGCAGACTGCAGGTACCGTTTCTGCACACCAGAGCCAGAACAGCAGAATTATTCAGTGGCTCAGATATCTTTATGGTAGTCCACGGTCTGTAACCGGTTCGCAGAACTGCCAGCATATCCAGGGTCAGCGAATCATTCAGGCTGCCCTGAAGTTCAATCTCTGTTCCGCGCTGACTGGCATACAATATCCCCGACAGCATCATAGAGTAACCTCTTGGGGCTGCAGCAACAGATCCGCCGAAAGCAGCCTCTATTCCCGAAGCCTGTTCCATGTACGAAGGATCCCCTGTAAGCTTCCACAGACTGATTAAATTTATCAGCTCAACTGAATTCCCGGAAGGCACCGCGCCGTCGTAAGATTCTTTCAGTCTGGCTATCTGAGGATCCGCGTAGTCCGCAGTAAAGAAATACCCTCCGCCGGGTTGATCTGCAAAATGAAGATCAAGCTCTCTCTGAAGATCAATGGCAAACTGAAGATACTCACTGTTCAGTGTGGCATTGTACAGCTCAAGGGTTCCCCATATCAGAAAAGCGTAGTCATCAAGAAATCCGTCAGAACCTCTTCTGCCCCCTGCAAAACTGTGGATAAGCCTCTGATCATCTGCTATCATTTTCGCCTTGATGAATTCAAAAGCTTTTTCCGCAGAATCAAGATATCGGGGATCATCAAGAACCAGTGAAGCTTTGGCCAGAGCTGCAATCATCAAACCGTTCCAGTCTGCAAGGATCTTCTCGTCTCTGGCAGGTCGGTTCCTGGCCTCCCGACTGCGAAAAAGAGTCTCTCTGATCAACTCCAGTTCTCGCCGGTCAGAGTCTGAGGTCACCCTGCTGCCGGATTGATGCAGAATATGACTTGGATCTGATCCGTTCCAGTATGCCTCTGCCCGATTCAGCTCCTCTTCTGAAAGAACCGCAGACATCTCTTGAACTGTCCAGGTATAAAACGCCCCTTCTCCCCCCTGGCTGTCTGCATCTTCCGAAGAATAGAACCCTCCATCAGGCGAGGTCATGTCACGAAGAACATATTCCAGTATCTCTGCGGCAGTTTCGGCAAAAAAGTCATCACCTGTGACCTGATAAGATTCAATGAAGGCCATAGCAAGAAGAGACTGGTCATAAAGCATTTTCTCAAAATGCGGTACAAGCCATTCTCTGTCTGTTGAATACCGGTGAACTCCAAATCCAATCTGATCGTAGATTCCGCCCTGGCGGATAGCAGTAAGTGTGGAAACGACCATATCCAGAGCATCCAGGTTCGCTGAAGCCTTCCAGTACTGCAGAAGAAAGAGCAGATTATGCGGTGATGGGAATTTCGGTGCATTGCCGAATCCTGCATACTCCCGGTCAAATGAATTCTTGAATGCAAGAAATCCACTCTGGATTGTTTCAGAAGGGAGTTCCAGGGAAACTGCCGAAGGCTGGGCGCTGCTCAATACTGCATTCTCTATTTCCGCAGCATTGGCAGCAATTGCCTCTCTGTTCGTCTCCCACTGCAAGGCGACTGAGGGAAGCAGCTGCATCATACCGGTTCTACCAAAGGCTCTATTTTTAGGTATGTAGGTTCCAGCAAAGAACGGTTTACCGTCAGAAGTTAGAAAGACAGTCATGGGCCAGCCGCCGCCGCCGGTTAAAGCAACTGTATATCTCATGTAGAGATTATCTATATCAGGCCGTTCTTCCCGGTCTACCTTTATGCAAATGAACGACTCATTCAGCAACGCAGCAACTTCGGAATCCTCAAAGCTTTCCTCTTCCATAACATGACACCAGTGACAAGAGGAATAGCCGATGGAAAGAAAAATGGGTTTGTCCTGAGCTTCGGCAGCAGCAAAAGCTGCCTCTCCCCATGCATACCAGTTTACCGGGTTGTCTGCATGTGCCAGAAGGTAAGCGCTTGTTTCCTCGGAAAGCCTGTTCATTCCCACTGCTCCCTCCACATTTTCGCCAGCATTACATCCTGCGGCCATTAAGATTATAGGCAATAGAAGATGCAAAGTCTCCTTGTATTTCATACCGGATCACTCTCCTTTTATTTTGAAGATACACCGAAGAATGATTCCGGTTCCAGGAGAATACAGTAGCAAGTGGTGAAACATCTGGAATACCAGTATGTTAAACTGGATACAGATAACTTTCTATTTTTTACAGACACAGGTGGTGAAACATGAACATTCTTTCCTGAAACAACAGCAGCAACGCAGTTTTTCAGAAAGGATTCTCATGTACCATACATTCCTGCGGTTCAACCATGTTTCATATACATACCCCGGCTCCATAAATAATGCGGTAACTGATGTTTCTCTTAGCCTTGGTTCAGGCTGGACAGCCATTGCAGGTGCCAACGGCTGCGGCAAGACCACAGTACTGAAACTGGCAACCGGTCTTCTGTGTCCTGACAGCGGTTCAACGATTTCTTCAGGCACAGCAGTTTACTGCGCTCAGAGAACAGATACTCCTCCGGACAATCTGGAAGACTTTCTTCTTGACTGGTGCTCAGAAACGATCAAGCTGCGTGATACGCTTCAGATAGGCGATGACTGGGCAGGCAGATGGAATACGCTTTCCCACGGTGAGCGGAAGCGCCTTCAGATCGCTGCCTCCCTGTGGGCGGCACCGGCTCTGCTGGCATTGGATGAGCCATTCAACCATCTTGATGTTCATGGAAGAAGCCTTCTATTGAAGTCCATGAAAGAGTACAGCGGATGCGGTCTTCTGGTCAGCCATGACAGGCGTGCCATGGATGACCTCTGCACCTCGTCTGTTCTCTTTTTCCCTGAAACAGTTCATTTCTACAGAACAGGCTATTCCTCTGCCATGAGAACCCACAGCCAGAAGCGAGAGCTTCTTGTGAAGCAACGAAGGGAGGCAGAAGAGAAATACATCCGTCTAAAGCGGGACGCCAGAAAGAAAATGATCAATGCCAGAACGATCCAGGCTCGCATAGCAGGCCACAACTTCACCTTCAAAGACATATGCAAGTACAACCTTGATGGTGAATCACAGTATCACAGCATTGTACAGAAAGCCGGTCAGATAAGCAGAACCGCCGCTGCACGGGCTGCGAAAGCAAGAGATCATATGGAATCGATCACATACAGAAGAATTCACAGAACCGGCATCGAACTCAATGGGAAGGGCACAAACAGGAACTGTCTTCTTGACCTTCCTTCTGGAAAGATCCCAGTAGGAGAGAGAACCGTAACACACCGGAGTCTGATCATCGAGCCTCAGCAGAGGATTTCTCTCACAGGAAGAAATGGATCAGGGAAAACAACCCTGCTCAACCATCTCCGATCAAAGCTGAACTGCCCTGAAGAGAAACTTGTCTGGATCCCCCAGGAGATAACCGCCGCTGCGTCCACCCGGTGTCTCTCTGAAGCAAAAGAACTGTCAAGGGAAGAGCTGGGACGGGTTATGATAATAGTGAGAAGACTGGGAAGCGATCCTGAAAGAGTACTCAATTCTGCTGTTCCCAGCCCCGGTGAATCCAGAAAATTGCTGCTGGCACTTGGTCTGATTAAAACCCCATGGCTGGTTGTAATGGATGAACCCACCAACCACATGGATCTGCCATCGGTGGAGTGTCTGGAAAAAGCTCTTGTGGATTATGAAGGAGCACTGCTGCTGGTAAGCCATGACAGAGAATTCCTTAGCAGTACCACCTCCACCCTGTGGAAGATCAGAGATGGGAAACTGTCGGTTGTAAGGAACTCTGCTCATGATGAATAGCAGTTACAGCAAATCACCTATTGTGTAAGAAATACCCAGGTTGATTATTGTGTACGAATCGTCTACCCTGTCAGAGGTCTCCTCGGGAAAAGCCGAGTCTTGCCTTGCCCTGAACCTGTTAAGAACTCCTCCACCTATGGTAAACTGCCCCACGCGCCCTGAAAAACCCATTCCGAAACCGAACCCTGCTCTGTTGGCAACACGGTTATCGTCAAAGCTCACAGAGATAAGAGCTTCCAGACTTTTAGTGAACGGCATGGAAAGAAAAAGTTTTCCGAGAAAACGGTTCTGATCAAAAGGAGAAGTCAGTTCAGCTTCAAACCCTACGGTTGCCTTCTTGAGGTGTTCCGCATAGGCGCTTCCCCCGAAGGCAATAATATCCTCCATGTACTCTGTCTCTGATGAGTAGGAAATTCCTGATTTGAAAAGTTCTCCGTTCAAAGCCAGCCCTGCGTGCCATGCGAATTCACTGTTGTACAAGGACCATGCGCAGGATGAATCCGGAATAAGAAAATGGAAACTATCGAATGTGAATAGATATTCTGCCGCTGCACGTCGGACTCCACCGGAAAACCCAGCGGAAAGAGGGCCTGCAACAACCATGGACAAGCTGCCCATAGCCTCAATCTGAGAGCCGCTTGACTGAAGAAGGGCAATACCTATCTCAGGGTCATCCGGATCATTGTAGATTAAGGATATACCGTCATAACCAAACTCGCCGACCTTGACGATTCCAGCACCTATTGTAATGTCGCCAACCGGGCAAACCACCGCAGCCAGTCCGTTGCTGTTGGTCATCAGGGTTCTTATGGTTTTGTCTATATCGGTTTCAATCACCCGTTCCGTCCACGAAATTGATGACCCGGAAAGTTGAGCTGTAAAGGGATGGGAAGCAACTTGAGCTGGATTAGTGAAAATGCTTGCAGGTTCAGATGCTCCCACAGCGCGAACCGTTCCCAGTGCAACTGTATATGGAGAGAACCCGCCAAGAACAGTACCGTTTGTAACAGCATCCTGGTATCCGAACCCGAAAGCTTGACTACTCAAGGCAATCAGAATCACTGTAAATTTGAAAAAATATTTCATATTGCCTCCAAATAATTATTAGTTAAATTATCTGACTAATTATCATGAATAAATTTAAGCAATACAATCATACTCAAGCAACTTAAGAAGTCAAACATGCCATGAGATACCAGAAGAAACACCGAATGTCTGCAATGCAAATATTTCTTTTAGACAATTTCCACATACGGAGCTCAATATGAAAAACGAAATAAGAATTAGAGAAGCCACTGCAGATGATCTCAGTGATCTGGCGGAAATATCAAGAACAACCTGGTATGGCCATGATTATCTGGAAGGTGTATCAAAAAAAAAGGATCGATCAGCAGGGTTTTTTCATCATCAATCTTTC
>QBUR01000173.1 GCA_013374385.1 Candidatus Methanocomedens sp.
TTATTATTGGGGATTTCTTAATTTAAGGAGTTATTAATTGTGCAAGTGAAAATAGCAAATACCCGTTTTGGGGGATTGAAACACTAAGGAGAAATCAAGTATGAACCGAGTCAGCATCAACGGTTTTTTGAAACCCACGGATAATGAGCCCGTCACCGATGAGTATTTGGGCCACTTTTTGAAAGTCAGCTACATTCAGGAGATTAGCGGAAATTCGATCTACAGCAAGGATCGCATTGATGTCGAACAAAACGGAGCCTTCCGTATTTTCTTGCCCAAACAGGAGCTGCTGGGCGGGGAGTCGGTCACTATCGCGGTGTTCGCGCCGGATGGTGAGCAGTTGGGCACTCAGATTTACAGTTTTGGCAGTTTGAATGCGGCCACTATATCTGAAAACGCAGAAGATGAGACACAACCCCTGATTCTGCACATGGATCCTAAGGTGATTCAATTCAATGAATCCAGCCCGGTCCTGGATGCCTATCGAAAGGTTGCTGGCAAGGTCATTGATATTTCTGGCGAGCAGAAGGCCGCCGGCGTTCAGATTGTTATAATGGCTAGTGATGACCCGAATGCTGCCGTGGATAGTCAAAGCTATCAGCCGATCTTCTCTGCACAGACCGATCGTGAGGGCTATTTCTTCGGACGGGTGGATAACAAGACCCACGAATTGGCCTACGGACTGATTGCCGGACTCGAGGATGCGCCCATCCCGGTGACCCTCGATAACAATAAAATCCCCAAAGACCTCATCCTGGTCGCTGATTTGTCGGACTTGTCCGATGAGGCGTCGTCCATCGGGGGAACCCCGACGCTACCGGATGCGGACGATCTGGTTCGCAGCCCTTCTTTTTCTCAAGATATCGGTGGGAAGTGTGTCGATTTTACCATCCCGAATCGCACCCTGGAAGAATTCAGCTTTTACCATACTGTTCGGACCACAGAGCCGGAGATTAAAGGCTTGACCATTACGGCCAAGGAAAGCAAATACATAAAGGCTGAACTGCTGACCATCTCCGACGAACTCTTCACGGTTTTCGGTAGACTCAACAATTCATTCAAGACCTTATCCATAATTCCGTACACCGTAGATGAAGAAAAAACGACAGCTGCACTGGCCTCAGCCCAGCCCGCAGAAATAAATAATGCGATGAAGGTTCTAAATCGTGCGTACACCGTGGATGAAGAAAAAACGGCAACCGTACTGGACTCAGCCCAGCACCTTGAAATAAATAATGCGACACAGGTTCTGGATCGCGCGAACACCGTTGCTCCGGTCTCGCCGATCTACTACCTGAAAGTACCTTCAGGAACCACACAACTCAAATTAAGCACACAAGATCTGTTGCAAGTGAATCAAGGGATCGACTTCAGCTATCTGGTCAAAATGCTGGCCGAGCAGGCGCAACGCACGGTGAAATTGCAGGAGTTGCATCAGCAACTGGCCGCCGCCTACTGTGGCAAATACGGGGTTCAGGAAGCAAAGACCTACTGCGAGACCTTGACGTCCAAGGACGCTCTGAATCGCGACACTCTGGAATCCATCCTTGGGCACATCCGGAAGTATGTAAGCTTTGTTGAGCCCAACAGCCAACTGGCCGAGCAGTTTAAAGGGTTCCACCAAGATCTTAATGAGTTGATGCAGCAACCCTTTGCGGATTCCGGGCTCATTGCCGTCATGATAACCCGCGGGGAAAAGCTGATCCAGGGCGTGGACACGACCACGAAAGAATCTCAGGATCAAGAAGAACTGCTGGGCTATCTGCGACGTTTGGTGACCGAACTGGCACAGGCAGGCGAAAAAGGTTCATACAATTTCGAACCATGTCCATCTGCTGCGAAAACGGAAACCATGGGTATCCTGTGCATGATGCAGAAGTTTGAAGACACGAAAGATACGCTGCGCAATAAAGCCATCTTCTCGCTCGGCGAGATCCTGATGATCCGCGCCAATTACGATGTGTTTATCAACAGTATAGCGGCATTTCTCAATCTGCTGGAGCAGTTCCACAGTTTTTATGCCTCAAGCACGGACTTCATGGTTTCCCTGGAAGATAATTACTTCATTGAGCACTACAACCCCATCAAGAGTTCGTTGAGCACACTGAAAAGGCAGATTTACAACGCTATCAATAAAATCGAAAATATTGAACGTGCCTACATCTCCAACCACCCTGGTCGTAAGGAACTGACAGTCGAAAACAGCATCGACTGGGATGAAACTCCCACGATCTACGAGAACACTACGGTTGCTCATGGCCATATCCTGCACTTCAAGCAAAAGTGGAAGGCTGATGGGTATTCGCTGGGGGATCTGCTCTATAGCCTGCCACTGGCGCCCTGCCAGGAAAAGCAGATCGCGATTGTCGACTGGGATCGTGAAGAACGCACCGCACGAAGCGAGGCTCAAACAGCCACGGAGACCTTGGTAGCCGACATTTCACATGATCGGGATATCAGTGAAATCATCAATTCATCTTTCCGGGAGAACATCAATGCCAGTTCAACCAATAAGACAAGCTCCACTAGCGGTGGAGGTGGTGCTGGTTTAAATCTTGGCATTATCAGCATCAGTGGGGGTGTTTCCCATTCGGGTGCTTCATCCAGTTCCACCGCTACGCAAAACTCAGCTCGAAATCTGTCGGGCAGTACTTTAAACCGGATGCAGGACAACATCTCTCAGTCAGCCTCATCGCTCAGAAGCCAACGTAGTACGGTCATACAAACCGTCGGGCAAACCGAGACCATGACCGTGCAGACCGAGGTAATCAAAAACAACAACCATTGTCATGCCATGACGGTGGAGTATTTCGAGGTGTTGAAACACTATGCGATCGAAATGGAACTTGTGGATGTCCAGGAATGCCTGTTTGTTCCGCTGCCGATGAGCCTCTTCAATCATCAAAAGATCCTCCGCTGGCGGAACACTCTGCGCCGGGCTGTTTATGGACGAAAACTGGTCCGGGGCTTTGATGCCATCGAACGGATCGCCAACAATTACGCCGATTCGGACTTACCTAAAGGTAGCTACGCAGATGAAGAGATCCAGGATTTCAGGGGTAATTTCTCTATCTCGTTCGAACTGAAACGCCCTTATATCAGCGTGATAGACGAGGCGACTAAAACCGAAACGTACGACCTGAGCATACCGTTCCCGTGGTTTTCCGGCATGATGAAATTCACGCTGGAGCGTGAAGTCCCGCTGACTGAAGCTGAGAAGGACGCCATTTTCGAAACAGAGTTCGCCCCGGAAATCGTTCGCAAGTTTATCGATAAGATAGAGATTCATGCCATTGCGGAGGATGGCAATGAAGAGCCGTTGGATCTGGACTTTACCTTGCTTTCGAACTACCGTCGCGGCGTGCCGTTGCAGGTGAACATCGCCAGTCGAATCCCACCGGAAATCACCCGACACCAAATCAAGCACCTGCGTTTTCGCGCCAACACGTCAGTCAAGGCATCCTCCAAGATCATCTTGCGTTCGGCTTATCTATATTACCAAACCAAGCATCTGCACGAGTCCATCGTACGGAACAATCGGGTTAACAATGACATTATCAACACGAAAGAGGTGCACTTTGACATCACCACGCCACCCTTTTTCGAGATTTTGATCAAGACTGATGCGGCATTGATGTATACGCCGCTTTCCGACAAGGAACAGAGGGAGCCGAAAAAGGAGGACCGCGAAGCTGCCGCTGCGTTGGTCAGCTTTTTGAACGAGCACCTGGAGATTGCCCATAAGGTAATCTGGTCCAGCATGGATGCCAGCCGGTTGTTCGGTCTGTTGGATGGCTACATTGCACCGAATTCAGGCGGCAAGAGCGTCGCCAGTGTTGTCGATAACAAAATCATGGGCATCGTCGGGAATAATCTTGTGCTCAAGGTCGTACCCGGCGAGCGGCTCGATCCCGTTTTCAGGGGCGTAGAAGACCTGATGACCTACTATCAGCCAACGACGAAGCCGGATCCGTTCCGGATCAGCGTTCCGACCAAAGGTGTCTATGCGGAATCTGTCATGGGCAAATGCAACAGCTGCGAAGAAATCGATGATTCCCGACACTGGCGCTTTGACGAAGCCCCTTGTGGTACCAACCCCACAACAATCGACTCGGTCTCCACCATCAGCCGAAGATCGGATGTGGGTGATCTGCAGGTCAAGGATCTACCGTCAAGCATCATCGCTATGCAGACGGCACCAGCCGCACCCGACCCCACTGGCCTCGGTGCGGCATTTAATCTCCTTGGCAAGAGCGATGTCTTCAAGGACATGACCGGCTTGGCCGGCACCCAGGCCAATGCACTGAAGGCTTTGGAGACCACGTCCAAAAGCGTGACCGATCTGGCGGGTCTGGCTGCTGATCTCCAGAAGCAGGGTGCCATGAAGAAAGATATCGGCAAGACACTAAAAACCATACAGGATGCTGAAAAAAATAAGCATATTTCCAAAGACCAGGCCCAAAAGCTTGCTTACAGTGCCTTGAGCTCGATGGTGGGTGAACCTACGAAGAAACCGGAAAAACTGACTCAGCAGAAGGAAGTCAAGGATCTGATCAAGTCCCAGTCGCAGAAAAAGGCACCGAATATCAAGATCAAGCAGGGGGCGGAATCGGTCGAGGTGAGCGAACCCAAGACCGGAAGTACCGGAACCTCGTTTGATTACACCGTTCCTGGGCTTTTGCCGATCATCGCGCAGCCCTCGAACATGACCTGCTGGGCCACGGTTGCAACCATGATGATGTCCTGGAATAATAAAATGTCGTACGCCATTGAGACTGCAATGGACAAGGCCGGTGCGACCTACCGGGCCTTGTTCGATGCCAACAAGGGGCTACTGGCGGCAGATCATGAAGCTTTTGCCACAGCGTGCGGCATGAGCGGTGAGCCGCCCATGTGCTATACGGTAAGCGGCCTGCGTGGGATGATTGAGAATCATGGCCCGATTATCGTGATCACAGATGAAAAACCGGGCCCCAACTGGGCCATCCACGCACGGGTGGTTTACGGCATCTACGGAGATGGCACGGTCGATGGCACCTTCCTGCGGATCAACGATCCAGCGGGTGGTCGTCAGTACACTGAGTCCTTCCGTGCCTTCGCCAAGAAATATGAAGAAGTGGCAGACGCGCCGCGTTTGCAAATCATGCACTTCTGATTCGCCCTAAGCATGGTGGCTGCATAGCCATCATGCCAGTGGGCATGGCGCGCTCCCAGAGCCCTGACAGTGCCACAAGCCAGTTCTACATTACACTTGCACCTCAGCCCAGCCTGGACAACAGTTATGCAGTCTTTGGCCAGGTGGTAGAAGGGCAGGACGTGGTATCCAAAATAATCCAGGGTGATACTGTGCTAAGTATCACGATTGATGAACAATAACCTCCATTGGAAAGTGTTTTATTCCATCTTAATAAATGTGGGATTGAACGCTTTATTGATTTCACAGGTAATTTCCATGAGTCAACAGGATAAAGATGAACTTATAAATAAAATCCTTGAACTAAAGGAAGCACTTAATGCGGTCATTTTGGCCCACAATTACCAGCGCGGGGATGTCCAGGATATTGCTGATTTCGTAGGAGATAGCCTGGGGTTGAGCCAGCAGGCTGCCAAACTTGACGCTGATGTCATCGTGTTTTGCGGTGTGGATTTCATGGCAGAAAGTGCTGCAATACTGAGCCCTGGCAAGATCGTGCTGATGCCTGAAAAATTAGCTGAGTGTCCCATGGCGGCCATGATAACACCAGAAGACCTGGTCAAGACCAAGCAAGAATATCCTGATGCTGCGGTGGTGGCATATGTGAACACCAGTGCAGCCGTAAAAGCGGAATCAGATATCTGCTGTACCTCATCAAATTCTGTGCAGGTGGTGAACAGCCTGGACGAGGATGTGGTGATATTCGTGCCAGATAAGAATTTGGGTATGTACACCCAACGCTATACAGATAAGATGATCATACCCTGGGATGGGTACTGTCCTACCCATCACCAGATACTACCCGGCGACATCCTGCTTATGAGAGAGGACCATCCTGAAGCTGAAGTTGTGGTGCATCCTGAATGTCAACCCGAAGTTATTGATGTGGCAGATACGGTGCTGAGTACCGGCGGCATGCTCACCCATGTGAAGAAGTCGCCAAATATGGAATTCATAATCGGGACCGAAGTTGGTATGCTACACCGGCTCAGGAAGGATAACCCGGATAAGATATTTTATCCAGCATCAAAGTACGCAGTTTGCCCCAACATGAAAATGAACGACTTGAAGAGCATCTTTGTTGCACTTGAGGAGAACAAGCATGTCATCACTGTACCGGAAGCCATGCGCGAACGGGCCAAACAGGCATTGGACCGCATGCTTAAAGCCGGACGGGGCGATTGATGCCAAATATTTCAAAATATGTCAGCGCAGTCTTTGAACTGCTAAGGTGGGGTAATTGTGCCATGGCAGGGTTTGCCGCCCTTGTGGGTACATTAATAGCCTTTTTGGCAGTACCTGATTCTCTTGAGGTTGTGCTGGTGTATGAACCAGTGCTGGTGTTTGGTGCTGTGTTCCTGATAACAGGGGCTGGCAATGCTGTAAATGATTATTATGATTCAGAGATAGACCGCATAAACCGACCTGACAGACCAATTCCATCGGGCAGGGTAGGACGCTCATCTGCCCTGTACATGTCATTGTTGTTATTTGTGCTCGGGATTGCACTGTCCTACTGGCTGGGGCCGGTATGCCTTGGTCTGGCCATATTCAATTCAGTGATACTGTTCCTGTATGCCCGAAATTTTAAACGCATGGCATTGATGGGCAATCTGGTTGTCGGATACCTGACCGGCTCTACCTTCCTGTTCGGGGGCGCACTGGCAGTTTTTGAGGGCACTGGCATCCAGTCTACTGCAATACTGTTTATCCTGGCAGTTCTGGCCAATCTGGCAAGGGAAGTGGTAAAGGATATCCAGGATATGGAGGGAGATCTTAAGGGTGGGGCAAAAACCCTGCCGATAAAAATAGGTGCCAATGGTGCGGCAAGAGTTGCTGCTGTGGCAGGGATATCGGGTGTGGTGCTAAGCCCGCTTCCTTCTCTATTTAATGTGAACAATGCTTTTGGTACATCATACCTTGCAGTGATATTTATTGCAGATATTTTGTTTTTAGTAGCTGTAAATGAGGTGTTATTCAGAAACAATGCAACAAAAGCCTCAAAATTGTTTAAGATGGGTATGTTTATGGCCCTGGTTGCCTTTGTAGTAGGTGCGGTGTTGTAGTAAGTGCGGTGTTGTGTGCTTTTTTTTATTTTATCTATGAAATGCATTAATATTCAAGTAACTAAAAGCTTACGTGGTCAATTTCTTGTATTGGGGTATATTTTGACCTGTATTATAATCATAATGTTTAAATAGGCTTAATAATATGGTAGGAAATTGATTAACAGCTTGATTTAAATTATATCGAAGGAAGTAGAGTAATATGAAAGACAGAATTGTTCCAACAGCACCGGTAGAACGTCTCATCAGGGCAGCTGGCGCACATAGGGTAAGTGCTACTGCCAGTGAAGCCCTTGCAAAGCATCTGGAAGATTATGGTATAAAAGTGGCCAAAAGGGCTAACAGTCTTGCCTTACACGCAAAAAGAACCACAGTTAAGGGAGAAGATATAGAAGAAGCTCTTAGACAGATGAATCCGTGAAACTGCCAAACGCCTGTGTAAATTCACAGGCATCTTTTTTTAAATATTTGTAAAATCAAAGACTCGTGTGTTTTATACGTTAGATTGTACTTGAAACCTGGTACAGACTATGAAATTAACAGATATGAACGAACGGGACATTATTTCCACCATTACCGGGATTTTTGGGGCGGAATCAATTGATAATGTGTTATCCTTTCCCATGGTGGGACCCGGGGAGGATGACTGTGCAGTAATAAAATTGGGTGAAGGCAAGTATCTGGTATCTTCCACTGATATGCTTCATGAAAGTACAGATTTCCCCAAAGAGATGACCCCATGGCAGATGGGCTGGATGAGTGTGGCCGTGAACCTTAGTGATATTGCGGCTATGGGGGCTAAACCTATTGGCATTATGATGGCAATGGGACTCCCCCCCAATACTAAACTGGATTTTATTAAGGAACTTGCTGGAGGTATGGATGCCTGCGCCCGCCAGCATGGTACAAGCATTATCGGCGGTGACGTAGACCGGCACGATGAATTGACTATCGTTGGCTCTGCATTGGGTTTGGCTGATGCCGGATATATGGTGCGAAGGAAAGGGGCACAAGTGGGTGATGTGGTGTGTGTAACCGGTGAACTTGGTGCTGCCGGTGCGGCATTGGATTCGCTCCAGAATAGATCGGAGGCATATCCCTATGTTATGAAGAAACTCTACATGCCTGTGCCCAGGATACGGGAAGGGATGGCACTGGCCCGGACAGGCTGCCTGACCTCAATGATGGATATCAGTGATGGGCTGGCACTGTCGCTTCATGATATTGGCACTGCCAGTGGTGTAGGGTTTTGCATCAATTCTGCCAGTATCCCGGTGCACAGGACCGTACGGAAAATGGCTGGTAGTGAAGCCCGGCTTGTGGAGTGGAGCGTGTATTCGGGCGGTGATTTTGAATTGTTATTTACTATCCGGGCAGAGTGCGTGGAAAAAGCCAGGAAGGTTGCTAAATTCACGGTGATAGGTGAAGTTACTGATGACGAGATTGTCCTTTTACAAGATGGTCGTACTGCTTTGGTGGAGGCCAGGGGATATCAGCAGTTCGGGGATAAAGTATAATTACCTGCAATCACAGGTTGATACCATGGTTAAATGTCCCACCTGCGGAGGAACAACCTGTATTGAGCCGGCCGATGATGTGCTGGATTCCATATACCAGATTTATAGTGCCTGCCCGGAGTGCCAACCTGAACCGGGCTGGGACAAGCATACTGCTCT
This sequence comes from Candidatus Methanocomedens sp., assembly GCA_013374385.1. Classification (GTDB taxonomy): domain Archaea; phylum Halobacteriota; class Methanosarcinia; order Methanosarcinales; family Methanocomedenaceae; genus Methanocomedens_B. Next base: position 8,937 of record QBUR01000173.1, read on the forward strand.
TGTAGACCAGCCCGGCCTGCCTGCAATAGATAATTTCGATGCGGACACGTTGCGGTGCGCCTCATGCGGCCGCAGGCCCCTGGATGCTGTGATGGCACATGCACTGTACATTATGATGGGGCACGGGGACCGGAATGACGATACGGGACTTTCACGGGTAGGTACACCGCTTATTGCCAGGGGTTTTCCAATTATGTACCCACCCAGGCTGGGGCCAGATAGTATTGTCCTTATTACCGATAATGTGGGGCAGGCGGCGGCTGAGGATATTGTGGACAGGGTGCCCGAGGTCAAGGGCGTGGTGTTGCAAAGGGGCGGGCAGGCTGAAAGCGTCGGGATACTTGACTCTGACTCCAGCCCACATGAATATACGCTGCTTGCAGGCTGTGACATGAGGTGTGATGTTGCCCAGACCGCTTTTGGTGAACTGGTGATATATAAGAACCAGAGCAAGATACATATTGAATTTGATAACCGCCATAAGATGGACATACTCGGAAAACTGGACATGCAGGGTCTGCTGGCTGGCAGGGTAGTGGTGGATGGTATGTGCGGTCCCGGTACCCTTGGGCTTATGTCTATGCTGGCAGGTGCACGCAAGGTAGTGTTAAATGATGCCTGGCGCCCTGCTATTGAGAACCTGCTGTTGAACATTGAAGTTAATAAAGAGCTGCTGGGTGTGGATGTGGAACTGGAAATTATCATACCTTTGGAAGACCTGCTTGTGGTGGGGGATGAAACGGTACTGGTGGCCAGGGTAATGAGGGGGGGAGAACAGGCTGCGGTGGCGGCGGAAGTGTATTTCGGGGACCTGCGCAAACTCAGTGGGGTCGTGGAAAAATGGGACGTATGCCTGATAGATGCTTTTCCTGCAATGGAGCCTTCGGAGTTTGTCAATATCTGGACCGGGAAGCATTCCGGCGGTAATGTGATAGTGGTATGAGAAAAAAGGGATTTAGGGGTGTAGGGTTAATGATGAGGAATGAGTGAGGATAGTAAGCCCCCTTCTGTTTTAGCGGCACTTCCCTTGGGATGTGGTCCGCCATATAACGGCATTCGGCTAAGCGCCAACTCCGGACCGGCCCCGGACAGGCCGTATGGTCCCTGTTTGGCTTGCACCCACGAGGATTCACGCGTTCCATCCGCTTATCCGCGCGACCTCAACCTTGCGGTATCATTGCATTAACGCGGTGCGGTATCGTTTCTGTGCCATCATGCGGCCCGGCATTACGCCAGACCGTGAGCCGCCGGTTTTGCACGGCAGCTGCCAGGACTCTCATCCTACGCCCATTACAGGCGTTCGTGTGTCCGGGTGGTGGGGGGACTTTCCTCAGGTCAATTGACCCGGAGGCCGTCCTTCCTCTCTCAGGGGGTAATAGGTGGATGTGGGGTATAAGGTTTGTCGTTGGAAGGAAAAAAAGAGTGGTAGTGGGTGAAAAATTTACCCACTAAAACTGATGTAAGTTGAAAAAATTAATTTTTCGTGCATTAGTTATAGAATAACACAAAAATTAACGATTCTTGTGCCTGTTGGGTTGCTGACCCTTTCTTGAGATGGTGTTATTCATGTTTCTATGTGGTTTTCGCACCACGATCTTCTCAAAGCTAGGTACTTTCACTTTCTTTATATCTACATTATTTTCTCTCAATATACTTGAAAAATTGCCTTGGTCACTTCTGGAAATGATGCTTATTGCCTTCCCATAGGCCCCCGCTCTTGCAGTTCTGCCGATCCTGTGGATATACTGGTTGCTCTCCCTGGGTACATCATAATTATAAACATGGGAAATACCCTCGATATCGAGCCCTCTTGCAGCTACATCTGTGCATACCAGGACACATGATTTCCCTGTACTGAATCGCTTCATTACAGTAGTCCGTTTACCCTGGGTCAATCCGCCATGAATAGCCTGTGCATCAATATTGGAAACCCTCAGGTTCTTTGCAACTTTGTCAGTATTTCTTTTAGTATTGCAGAAAACCATTACCAGGTCTGATTTTTCATGCTTCAATAGGTGCACCAGTAAAGATAATTTCATATCATCCTGGACCTGGTAATATGTCTGATCCAGACTACCCACATCAACATAAGGGTCAACAGAAACCTGAAGCGGTTTTTTCATGCTGTTCCTGGAGAGTTTGACAATATCTCTTGAGATCGTTGCCGAGAATAAAAGAGTCTGCCTGTCCGGAGGACACTGTTTGATGATTTTTTCCACATCCTGTTTGAATCCCATATCAAACATACGGTCTGCTTCATCGAGGACAAGGGTTTCTACTTTACCTAATTTTATTGTTTTTCTTGCGAGATGGTCAAGCATCCTGCCTGGTGTTCCTACAACAACATCTGCAGTTTTCAATGCCTTGATCTGTGGATTGATGCCCATACCCCCATAGACTGCAACAACCTCTAAAGGTCTGTGTTTTGAAAATTGCCTGAAACTGTTTGCGACCTGCTCTGCCAGTTCCCTGGTAGGAGTCAGGATTAAAGCCTGGATACCTTTTCCTTTGATAGAATTTTGCAATATACCTGATGCAAACGCAAGCGTTTTTCCGGAACCTGTAGATGACCCGGCTATAACATCGTTTCCTGCAAGAATTAAAGGAATGGCTTTTTCCTGTATTTCAGTGGGACTTTCAAATCTCTGTTCAATTATTGACTTTAAAATAGGCTTAGTTATACCTAATTTTTTAAAACTTTCCATATTAAAACTTTCCATTATTTTT
>QBUR01000172.1 GCA_013374385.1 Candidatus Methanocomedens sp.
TTTTAAAATGCATTTGTTTTGTTACAACGAGGAAAACTTGATTAAGTATGAAAAAGGATAACTATTAACTAAATTGCATTTGAAAAATAATATTGCGAAATATTGTTAATATGAGGGAAAAATATGAACGATAAGGATGAAGAGACTTCACAGGCAGTCGAAGATATGCCTGAAACGTCTGAATCTGAAATAGAACCACTTACATCAGGTGAGATGACATTAAAACCTGATGATGAGGTTACACTGGAAGAAGAGTCTCCTGAAAATGATACAATAGAGACCACTCCTGAACCTGTTCCGGTACAAGAAATCGAACCTGAACCAGAACCGGAGTCTGAACCTGAAGTAAAAACTAAACCAAAACCTGAGTCAGCTCCTAAACCTACCCCACCAAAAGAAGTGCAAAAGGAAGTGGTGATTATTAGAGAAGTGGAGAAAAAACAACCTAACAACTTCATGAAAAAAATTAAACGGTCTTTCCTTGCAGTTATTTTAATCATTGCACTGGTCATTGCAGGTGGTATATATGCCTGGACTTCTGGCATGGACGACCTGCGGGATGACAACGACTATCTTATTGTTTTGGTCTATAAAGATGTGGCAAAAGCAGGTAGCATTTATCACACTGACATGAGACAATCCGAGGTTGTTGAGGTTACTGAACTTGGCGACATAACCAATAGAAAACAGTTCTTTATTATTGCCCAACAAGAGTATGGAGTACTTGACCGGATGGTAATTATTGATGTGGACACCTTGGTGCTCTTATCCCCTGACAGTGACATCGAATATGAAACTGGTGACAAGATTGAAAGAGACAAAATGTCTGACTGGCTCACAGGACTTAAAATCCCACCAGAAAAGATTATTGGTGAGGATGAATCCATGTCAATAGTAAGGGCCAAGATACTTAAAGCCTGGATAGACCATTACAGTGACCAACTGCTGAGCGGTTACGGTAGTTACACCATCAAGGTAGTCCTCAATGCATATCGAGCAGACGACATCCTAATATACCCAGGGAATTCGGCACTGACCATACTAAAATATGTAGCAGTTGAAAAATTAGTATTTCCGGTTTAAATAACTGGCATTTTACAGATGGTAGTATAGTAAAATAATTACTATTACCATCTGCTTTCTTTTAATTCCCTACGTTTCTTCTCAAGGAAAGAGAATACAGGTCCATGAGGAGAACCATTTATCAACATCTCGATCCCTTTGCGTGCTACAAGTATCTGGTCCAGATGCCCGAGAAGGCTCACGGTCTTACCCATCACTGAAATTTTACAGCCGGTCAGGTTCTCAAATATCTCCCTCGATTTACCACCTTTACCAATAATACGCCCTTTTAACCGTTTGAGTTCTTTGGGCGAATTGGCTATGTGACTCAAATCCATTATCTCAACAGTAAGCATATCATCGTCAAAAAGGCGGAGCACTTTATCAGGGCTAAAACCTCTCCCTATAGACTTGATAACCTCGGCAGCCCTCATTGCCAGTAATGGGTCAGTCGGGTCAGTGATCTCAATACTACCGGTCTGGCTATCAATATGTAAACTGGCAGTGGATTTTTTCTCAATAAGTGCTTTAGTGTTTCCATCAGGTCCGATTATCACAGCGACCCTATCCATGGGTACTTTTACATAAGTGGTCATTTTGTTCTCCAACATAACTGCCCCCATGATATAATTAATAGCACATATTACTGATGGTCTACCCTGGACTTTACAATCTTTTCCAGAGTACTTTCTACATCCATTTCTACCCCGTACTTAGCAAAAAAATGGGCAACATTGGTGATATCACGTAATAAGAAATCCCTGGCATTGAGATGGTCAAGGGTTACAGACTGGCCCATATCAATGAAGACCGGAGTCAAAGATTCTGGCTCAAGCAGGATATTATATTCACTAAGGTCACCGTGGACCAGTTCTGCATCGCGAAACAGCCGCAGCATGAAATCTTTCACTTCGCTGCAGATATAAGTCGCCTGCTCCTTAGTTAAATTAAATTCACGAAGCTGGGGATAAGGAATATTATCTATTCCCTTGAACTCCATAATAAGAATGTTGCGTCCCGTTATAATGGGTTTTGGCACATTAAGACCACTTTCAATGGCCCTGCTCAGGTTACGAAATTCTTTTCGGGTCCAGGCCAGAACGATATCCTTTTTAGTGTGCCTGATGTTCCGAAACCTTACATCACCAATCAGGTATTCCTGCATGGCTTTGAAATTACTATTGTTGATGCGATATATCTTTATAGCCAGTTCTTGATTTTCATCGTCCTGCACTCTTAACGCATGAAAAATATTCGCTTCTTTTCCCGTACTTACAGTACCCCCCAACGCATCCAGATAACCTTTGGATGAAAGTTTGTACAAGGCCATCAGGGTAGATGTGTCGAAAACCTCATCTTTAAGTTTAAGATCCTCGGAATCCTTTATCCGTTTTCTAAATTCATCTACCTTTTTATCAATCTTATATACTTTTTTAGAAATAGCAGGGTCAAAGTCCTTCATATTGGATTATCCTTTCAGATATCCCCGTCTTTCCAGCCAGTCAGCCTGTGGGCCGGTATATCTCCACTTCACATCTGCCTTTTCATTTTGGAAATCCCAGGGCACTACAATGATTATATCGCCGGGCCTTATCCAGGTACGTTTCTTCATCTTGCCCGGTATCCTGCCAAGCCGCATCACACCGTCCATGCACCGTACCCTTATCTTGTTGGCACCCAGCATGCTCTCTACTGTTCCCAAAATCTCCCCATCCTGTTTACGGGGAACCCTAACTCTCACGACTTCATTTTCTGCGGGTTGAACTTTTCTATATATACTCAGGTTAACACCTCTAATCCAGATAAGAAAAAAACAATGAATTCACCATTTATCCACGTGGTTTCTTAGTTGCATAGATATACTTAATAATACATGCTCATTGCTATATAAAACTAATTCAAAATGGGGAAGCCACATTTACACATTTATGTGGTTCCCTTGAATTGGTCAGTTTAACTGCTAAAATGTGGCAGTATATGGTGATTGGTCAAGCACTTTGATACCATTATCAGATATGTTCAATACACGTATCTCATTTATAGTACCTGAACCACGGAACTTGGCTACATAAATAGAACGCTGAAGGTTATTCCCTGAAACAACCCTGCCCAGACGGGTGACTGAATCTGCACCGTATTCAACTATTGACTCCACTTCGAATGTTGTACCAACCGTAACCAATGTTGTGATGTCAAATGTCCTGAGCTCGCCGAACAGGTCATCTACCAGCGTTTTTAGCTTGTAATGTGAATCAATTGCTAAAAATAGTGCTTCTATAGAATCAATAAAAATCCTGTCAGGCTTGATCTCTTGAACTTTACGTGATATAAGTTTTTTAAAACTTTTTATCAGTTCCGTGGGTGCCATATCAACAGTCTTTTGTAATCTCAATTCCGGGTCAGTTATATCAACGAAAATGATTGCTCCAGATTTTTCGAGTTCCCATAAATCCCAGCCAAAAGAAGAGTTCATTTCTCTTTTTAATGATTCTGAAGCCTCAGAAGTGACGATGCATAAACATTTATCGCCTTTCTTCGCACCTTCGTACAGAAACTGGGTGCCAAATATAGTTTTACCAGTACCCGATTCTCCTGATATGATATTGACAGTGTTTTTGAAATAACCGCCTTTTATCATCTCATCATAGCCTTGTATGCCCGAAGGGACTCTTTCCAATATCTTTTGTTCGGCTGTCATAACAAACCCCTATAATTGTTATTATTATTATTCGTGCGTGACGTCTTATGTAATTTTCTATATGCTGTACATTTTGTGATGTACATTTTGTTTGTATAGTATATGAGCCTTTTTAGATTTTTAACTTACCCATACGGTTTACAGCCTCATTGATACGCTCCACAGACTTGGTCAAGGCGAAGCGCACATAACCTTCACCATAGTCACCGAATCCGACGCCCGGTGTCGCCACAATTCCGGCCTCCTCCAGCAGTATTTTTGCAAAGCTCATTGAATCATGTCCTTCAGGCACAGGAGCCCAAACATAGAATGTGGCTTTAGGCGGCTGGAAATCAATACCCAATTCCTTTAACCCTGCCATAAGGGCATCCCGCCGCTCGGTATATATCTTGTTCATGTCACTGATACACTGCTGTGGTCCAAGCATGGCCTCGATGCCTGCTTCCTGCACGGCCTCAAAGGCACCTGAATCTACATTGGTCTTAACCTTGCCCAGGCCAGCCAGGATTTTTGCATTACCTACTGCAAATGCAATCCTCCAGCCTGTCATGTTGTAGGTCTTTGAAAGGGAATGCAACTCAATACCCACATCCATGGCACCATCTATCTTCAGGAAACTGGGTGCTTTATAATCGTCAAAAGTCATCTCACTATATGCATTATCGTGGACGACGATGACATCATTCTCTTTTGCAAATTCCACTACCTCTTCATAGAAACCCTCAGGTGCAATGGCCGATGTGGGATTGTTAGGATAATTCAGGAACATAAGTTTTGCCTGTTTCGCTACATCCCGGGGAATTGCATCAAGGTCGGGCAAAAAGCTGTTTTCTTCCAGCAAGGGCATGATATGTGGTTTTCCATCCGCAAACAGTGTGCCTATCTTATAGACAGGATAGGCCGGGTCGGGTATCAAAGCAATTTCACCCGGATTTAAAAATGCCAGGGGGATATGAGCGACGCCTTCTTTTGAGCCGATAAGGGCCAGTACTTGGGAGACCGGGTCCAGTTCAATGCCGAGGTGTTCCTTATACCACTTTGCTGCAGCTTGCCTGAAAGACAGCATGCCGATATATGAAGGGTATTTTTGCCGGTCTGGGTTCCTGGCAGAACTACACAGTGCCTGGATGATATTATCTGGCGTGGGCATGTCAGGATCACCAACTCCCAGGTCGATAACATCTACGCCTTTTTCACTTACTCTGGCTTTTGCTTCATCTATGGCTGCAAAAAGATATGGGGGTAGATTGTTGATTCTATCTGAGTACAATGATATCACCTTTAATAATAGTAAAACTGGATTGCTAAAGTCGGATTGCAAAATGTCTTTATACCTATTTAAACCTTTGAGATGCACTGTTTATGAAAATCTCAGATATTGACATTCCTGATACGGTATCGGCATTCTATATCAACTCAGGTATAACCGAACTCTATCCTCCCCAGGTTACTGCCATCGAAGCGGGGCTGCTGGACGGGAGAAACATCCTGGCAGCCGTGCCCACAGCGTCAGGCAAGACCATGCTGGCAGAACTGGCCATGTTGAAATCAGTCCTGAAAGGCGGTAAATGCCTGTATATCGTGCCTCTGAGAGCCCTGGCATCAGAAAAATATGAACGGTTCAGGGAATTCCAGGACCTGGGTGTGGAGGCAGGGATTTCATCGGGAGACCTGGATTCCAGGGACGAATGGCTGGGAAATCGAGATATTATTGTGGCAACATCCGAGAAGACCGATTCACTTATACGCAACGGAGCACCCTGGATAAAGGATATCACAGTGGTCGTGGCTGACGAGATACACCTGCTGGATTCTCCTGATAGGGGGCCCACCCTTGAAGTGACCCTGGCCCGGCTTATGCAAACTAATCCATATGCACAGATCATAGGACTTTCAGCCACAGTGGGCAATTCAAAGGATATGGCTGACTGGCTGGATGCCGAGCTGGTGGAGAGTGACTGGCGTCCGGTCGACCTGAGAGAAGGTGTATTCTTCGGTAGTGCTATTAATTTCATAAATAGCCAGCGTGCTGTGGAGTCACGGTATAAGGACGAGCTGGTTAACCTGGTCGCAGATACCTTGCAGGAAGGCGGACAGTGCCTTGTTTTTGAGAGCAGTCGCCGCAACGCTGAAGCTAGCGCCAGACGGTTGGGGCAGGTGCTGGCCAGGAAACTTGATAATGAAAATCGAGCCGAACTGGACAACCTGGCTGAGAGTATATCCAGTACAGGCGAAACCGAGACTACAACCAGACTAAGCCAGTGCGTCAGAGGCGGGGCCGCATTTCATCATGCAGGGCTGACGTCTGAACAGAGAAAACTTATTGAGGCTGGATTCAGGGACAACTTGATAAAAGTCTTATCCAGCACCCCTACACTTGCAGCCGGACTGAACCTGCCTGCCAGGCGGGTGATAATCCGGGGATACAAACGTTATGACCCCAATTATGGAATGGTGCCCATACCTGTACTGGAATATAAGCAAATGGCAGGACGGGCAGGAAGACCACATCTGGACCCTTACGGGGAATCGGTACTGATAGCCAGGACATTTGAAGAACTGCAAGGACTGCAGGACCAATATATCCTCAATGACCCAGAGGAGATCTGGTCAAAACTGGGTTCGGAAAATGCCCTGCGCACTCACATACTCTCGGCTGTATCTACCAGGCTTGTGGAGAGCAGGGATGAACTGATGGATTTTCTGGGCCTCACGTTCTATGCCCACCAGCAGGAAACCTGGAAACTCGCTGCAGTAGTGGATGAGGTAATAGGTTTCCTTGATGAGAACAAGATGTTGCTGGACACTGATGGACTGTATCCTACTGAACTGGGAGAACTGGTCTCGAAACTGTACATCGATCCATTATCTGCAAGTATAATGGTGGACGGGCTGGGGCGCCTTGATGCAGTGAAAACCTCTGAACTTACAATGCTGCATCTTATCTCCAGTACACCTGATATGCGTTCTCTTTTCCTCAGGTCAGGGGATTATGGATGGCTGAACGATATTGTATCAGAGCACTGTGATGAGTTCGTGCAACCAGCCGGGCAGGAGAGCAGTGAACATGAATGGTTCCTATCAGATGTAAAGACTGCACTGGTACTGAGGGACTGGATATCAGAACAAGGGGAGGACGATATCACATCAAGGTTCAATATCGGTCCCGGTGATATCAGGGCCCAGGCCGATACCGCCCAGTGGCTGATGCACTCACTGGCTCGCATCGCCCTCCACCTTGATAGTGAATACACGGATTTTGCCCTGGAACTGGTGGAGCGCATATCATATGGTGCCGCCAAGGAATTGATGCCCATAATCAAACTCAGGGATATCGGGCGCGTGCGGGCAAGGAAACTCTTTAATGCAGGGTATCATGACCTGGATGCCATTCGCAATGCAGGATTCGATACATTGGCAAAAATACTGGGTCCGAAGATAGCCACCAATACCCTCAGGCAGCTTGGGGTTAATGTAGAAGAAAGCGCAGATGCAGTAAATACATCATCCGGAAAGGGCAAAGGACAGCAAAATCTCATAGATTTTTAATTATATCACAGTATAGATAGGCTTTTAACATATTGTGATAATCTCCTGACTCTTACAAAACAGCTAATTGTTCTAATACATTTTTAGGTGACATATTTGCACATAATTATCATCGGTGCTGGTGATGTTGGATATCATCTTGCCAAAGCACTCTATCAAGACAACGAAGTTGTGATTATTGAAAAAGACGAAGATGCCATCGAGCAGGTAATGGGTCTTGATGTCCAGGTTATCCAGGGCAATGGAGCCAATAAAAAGATATTGAAACAGGCCGGAGTTGAAAAATCAGACCTGGTGGTGGCAGTAACAAGCCATGATGAACTCAATATTGTGGCAAGTTTAGCAGCCAAGCTGATGACGCACAACGGAACCAAAACTATAGCTATGGTCAGTAATCCTGATTACATAAATGAACCTGTGACTATGCGGGAACAAGTGGGCATGAATATCATGATATGTCCTGAACTGTCTCTTGCGAATGAAATGTACCAGATATTGTCAGTTCCTTCAGCTGTTGATGTCCAGGATTTTGTTGGTGGACTTGTCAAGATGATAGAGTTCAAAGTAAACGACGGAAATGTGCTTGTAAATAAGGCTCTCAAAGAGATATTATTTCCCCAGTGCAGCATGATAACAGCCATATTCAGAGAAAGTGATGTCATCATTCCAGGAGGAAACGACGTCATCCACTCAGGTGATCGGGTGGTGATTATAGGAACGGAAGAGGCAATTCAGGACATCCGAAAATGGTTCGAGGTTAGCAACCAAAGCAAAAAATTGCTGGTGGTGGGAGGTGGCACAGTTGGGTTTTACCTGATTGAACTACTTCGTAAAGCAGACTTTAATATCACATTGGTTGAAAAAGACCTGAAACGATGTGAAATGATTGCTGAATCCTTGCCAAATATCATGGTCATAAACGGTGACGGTACAGATATGCGAATACTGGATGAAATAAATGTCCCTGGTATGGATGCAGTAGTTTCTGTTACTAATAGTGATGAAAAGAACCTTCTTTGCTCCCTGCTTGCCAGGCAGTTGGGTGCAATTAAGGTCATGGCCCGTGTGGAGAGGACCGAATACACCCAGTTGTTCGAGATGGTGGGTGTAGATGTGGCAATGAGTTCCAGGGAAGCTACAATCAATGAGGTGCTCAAAACTACCCTGCTTAAAACAGGAATACAATCCATTACCACACTGGAAGGTGAAAAGGCAGAAATACTTGAACTGACTGCCAGGGAAGGTTCCAGAATAGTCAAGAAGCCATTGAAAAGTGTTAAGTTCCCAAAAGGAGCAATTGTTAGCACAGTGGTGCACGGGAGTGACATAATTGTACCTGACGGTAATATTCAGATTCAGGCAGGCGATAAAGTTATTGTCTTCACCAAATTGGAAATGGTTTCAGATGTTAAGGAACTTTTCAAATAGGGCGGATAGCCTTTGTCATTGGATGATTTTAAGATTTTTTTTCAGGCAATATGCTTTAAATTCATAGGCAGGCTTGAGATAATACCCATTATTGTGACTTTTAAATTATTGCTGAGTCGTTTTGCATAAATAACTTATTATATAAATTACGTTTACAGTGGGTTATACAATGAGATTTAAAGTAGTCCTTAACACCCTGGGAATTATTCTAAAGTACCTGGGGGTTCTAATGCTTATCCCGGCACTGGTTGGATTTTATTATTCCAGACAAGACCCGACACAGTTCCCATCTGTTATGTTCTTTGTATATTCATTCATAATCACAACGTCTGTAGGGCTTGTGCTGGAATATACCAACCGCAACACTGATGAGTTAAGGAACCGCGAAAGTTTTGGTATAGTGGCTTTTGCCTGGCTGTTTGCAGCAATGTTTGGCGCTTTGCCATTCCTGTTCAGCGGAATGCACCCCGTAGATGCCCTGTTCGAGTCCATGTCTGGCTTTACCACCACCGGCGCCACCATTATGACAGATATCGAGTCCCATTCAAAGGCCTTGCTGTTCTGGCGCTGCTTCATGCAGTGGCTGGGTGGTATGGGTATTATCATGCTGTTCCTAGCCATCCTGCCTAAACTGGCAATAGCGGGCCGCCAGTTATTCAAAGCAGAAGCGCCAGGTCCCACAGAGGATAAACTCAAGCCCAGGCTTAAGGAAACGGCCAAGATACTCTGGATGGTGTATGTGGTTATTTCAGCGGTTGAGTTCATTGCACTGCTGGCAGCCGGAATGGGTGTGTATGACGGGCTGACCCATACTTTCACTACCATGGCATGCGGCGGGTTCTCACCCAGGGCCGATTCCATTGCAGCTTTCAACAGTCCCCTTATCGAGGGAATCATTGTATTTTTCATGTTCGTAGCAGGTGCCAATTTTGCACTGCATTACAGGCTGATATATGTGGACCATAGAAGCCTGTTAAAGGACGGTGAGTTCAAGTTTTACAGTTTTATTGTGGTCTCATCCACTGTGGCGCTGACCTGGACACTCTGGAGGACGGGGACGTTTGAAGGGATCGAAACATCTTTCAGGTATGCCATATTCCAGGTGCTGTCAATCCTGACAACAACTGGATATGCCACCCATGATTTTAACACGTGGCCGGACTCGTCCCGCATGGTGCTGGTCATGCTCATGTTCATTGGAGGCTGTGCAGGTTCCACTGCAGGCGGGATCAAGGTAGTGCGGCTGCTGTTGATGTTGAAGTACGCGTACAGGGAACTGTTCAGGTTGCTCCAGCCAAAGGTAGTACGACCCATCCGTCTGGGTGTGCGGGTGGTGCATGAGGATGTGATGAACAGTATCTTCTCATTCATTATCCTGTATATACTGGTGTTCATGACCAGCACGTTCTTACTTAGCTTGATGGGAATTGAGAAGATCAGCGCTGCTTCGGCATCCATTGCGACACTGGGCAATATCGGACCAGGGTTTGACCTTGTGGGGCCAAGTTCCAATTTCAGTGCCATACCTGTTTTGGGTAAACTGGTGCTTATTGCCAATATGTGGATTGGCAGGCTTGAGATTTTCACGGTATTGGTGCTGCTGATTCCAGGGTTCTGGAAGGAGTGAGGAATTAGACTTATCAGATAAATTATGTGAAGAGTGGGTTATACAATGAGATTTAAAGTAGTCCTTAACACCCTGGGAATTATCCTGAAGTACCTGGGGGTTTTGATGCTTATCCCGGCACTGGTGGGATATTATTATTCCCGGCAGGATCCGGCCCAGTTTCCATCTGTTATGATTTTTATATATTCGTTCCTGGTCACAACGTCGGTTGGGCTTGTGCTGCAATATACCAACCGCAACAATGAGGAGTTAAGGAACCGCGAAAGTTTTGGTATAGTGGCTTTTGCATGGCTGTCTGCAGCAATGTTTAGCGCTTTGCCCTTCCTGATGAGCGGGTTGCATCCTGTGGATGCCCTGTTCGAGTCCATGTCAGGCATTACCGCCACCGGCGCTACCATTATGACAGATATCGAGTCCCATTCAAAGGCCTTGCTGTTCTGGCGCTGTTTTATACAGTGGCTGGGCGGCATGGGTATCATCATGCTGTTTTTGGCTGTCCTGCCCAAATTGGCAGTGGCGGGCCGGCAGTTGTTCAGGGCAGAGGCGCCCGGGCCCACTGAAGATAAACTCAAGCCCAGGCTTAAGGAGACGGCCAAGATATTATGGATGGTGTACGTGGTCCTTTCGGCGATACAGTTCATTGCACTGCTGGCCGCAGGAATGGGGGTATACGACGGCCTGACCCATACCTTCACTACCATATCGTGCGGCGGGTTCTCACCCAGGGCCGATTCCATTGCAGCTTTTAACAGTCCCCTTATCGAGGGGATCATTGTATTTTTCATGTTCGTGGCAGGTGCCAATTTTGCACTGCATTACAGGCTGATATATGTGGATCATAGAAGCCTGCTAAAGGACAGCGAGTTCAAGTTCTACAGTTTCATTGTGGTCTCTGCGGCTGCGGTGCTGACTTTGACTCTCTGGATGACAGGGACGTTTGAGGAGATCGGCACATCCTTTAGGTATGCCATATTCCATGTATTGTCAATACTGACCGGAACGGGTTATGCCACCTTTGATTATAACACTTGGCCGGACTCGTCCCGCATGGTGCTGTTCATGCTCATGTTCATTGGAGGCAGTGCAGGTTCCGCGGCAGGCGGGATCAAGGTGGTGCGGTTGCTGTTGATGTTGAAGTACGCGTACAGGGAACTGTTCAGGTTGCTCCAGCCAAA
>QBUR01000171.1 GCA_013374385.1 Candidatus Methanocomedens sp.
GGTGTGGGTGTGTTACCATGTCTGTTAAAATATATTATTTATGCATTATTACACCACAAAGGACGCAAAGCCAGACCAACAGAATCCTTTGCGTTCTTCGCGCCCTTTGCGGTGAAATTATAAGAAAGCAAACTTTCAATCCGTGTGAATCCCTGTGAATCTGTGTCTTAAAATACTAACTTTCATCCCCCATCCTTTCCTTATAATTTATCTCTCTCCTGATCTAATTTAATCCAAATCAGTAAATCATATATAACAAGTAGTTTAATCTGTTTTTAAAGGAAATAATCCTTTCGTGTATTTTAATATTATAATGGAGGCATGAACATTATGGCCATAAAGAAGTACGAAGCTGACGGCATTACCATCGACATAGACCATGACAAATGTGTTGGCGCTGGTGAATGTGTGGACGTATGTCCTGTTGAAGTTTTTGAACTCGTGGACGACAAAGCGACAGCACCAAATATAAAAGAGTGCACCGAATGCTGCCTGTGCGTGGATTCATGCCCGGCCGGTGCTATAACTCATAGTTCCTGTTAACACCAACCTGAAAACCTGCCGCTCTATCAGCAGGATTACACGGGAATAGGAATATTAATGAGATGATTCCCACAACTTTTCATATAGTTTTATGTGTACTGGCTGTATAGGTACTCCAGGGTTTTAAGATGGATAGAAAAGAGTTCAGGGAACTTACCTCTTCACAGGATGCCAGGCACATTATCAGCCAGATACCCTTGCTGCCAGACATTATTGAATTAAATCTTGCCCGGGCAAGTGGACGTGTACTGGCCAGAGATATTATTGCCAGTGTGGACGTGCCCGGGTTTGACCGTGCATCAATGGACGGCTTTGCTGTACGCGCAAAGGATACCTACCCGGCACGTGAAGACAAACCAGTAAAACTTACACTGGCTGGTAAGGTCGAGACAGGGTATATTCCAGAAGTCACAGTGAGTAAGGACACGGCCGTGGAAATATCCACCGGTGCCATGATGCCTAAAGGTGCTGATGCAGTTGTGATGGTGGAATACACCAGGCAGGAGGGGGGAAACATCGATATCTTGCGCCCCGTATCTGTCAATGAGAACGTCATTCATGCAGGTTCAGATATCATGGTGGGCGAAAGGGTACTGGAAGCAGGCATCCGGTTAACATCAAGAGAGATAGGCGTACTGGCTGCCGTGGGCGTGGAGCAGGTATCAGTAAAAGACCTGGTTGTGGGCATCATATCAACCGGAAGTGAACTCGTTGAACCAGGTGCAGAACTGACAACAGGCAGGGTATATGACATTAATTCCTACACACTGGACGCGGCTGTAAGGGAATGCGGCGGCAGTGTAAAACATTACGGCATTGTTAAAGACCACCGTCCTGATATGGAAAAAGTACTTGCCCGGGCCGTAAATGAATGCGACCTGGTGCTCACTTCAGGTAGTACCTCTGCTGGTGTGGGTGATGTGATGTACCATATCATAGCAGAACAGGGTGAATTATTACTCCACGGTATTGACATAAAACCGGGAAAGCCAGTGATTATCGGCATAATAAATGATACACCTGTATTCGGGCTACCCGGCTACCCCACCTCGGCCCTTACCATCTTCAACGAATTTACCGCACCCCTTATCCGCTCTACCCTGGGATTGCCCGGTTCAAGGTCAAAGGTCACGGCACATCTGGCAGTGGATTTCCACTCTGCGGGCCGGCGCCAGCTCCTGCCCGTAGGACTTGTCAGGGGAATTGCATACCCGGTCGATAAAGGTTCTGGAGCCATAACCACACTTTCACGTGCAGATGGTTTTATTGAGATAGAACCCCAGGTGGAAATGCTTGGGGCAGGCGAGGAAGTAGAAGTGACCATGATAGGGGATGTAAAGGCACCAGACATTCTCTTTATCGGTAGCCACTGCCTGGGCTTCGAGGCTCTGATGCGTCTGTTGCCATTCAGTGTGAGGTTGATAAATACGGGCAGTACCGGCGGGCTGGTTGCAGTCAGGGATGGCATAGCTGATATGGCAGGTGTGCATCTGCTTGACGATGCAGGCGAATACAACATTTCATTCATGAAAAGTTTTGGTCTGGAAAACGCCGTGCTTGTCAAGGGCTACCTGAGGGAGCAGGGACTCATCATAAGACCGGACAGCCTCCTCCGGGGATTTGAGGATATCCCGGCAGCTAGGTTTATCAACCGCACCCAGGGCTCGGGTACCAGGGTGCTCACTGATATGAAACTTCACGAACTGGCAATAGTACAGGAAGTAGGATTTGAAGAGTTGTGCGCCTCAATTGAGGGTTATGATACTCAGGCCAGGACACACAGTGCAGTTGCGGCTGCCGTCAAGCTGGACAGAGCCGATGTGGGTATAGGTATCAGGTCAGCGGCCCAACTCAATGGCCTGAAGTTCATTCACCTTGCAGATGAAGAATATGATTTTGTGGTCAAAAAGGAGTTTATTGAAAGTGAAATGGGAAATATCTTTTTGGACATACTGCAGAGCAAAGAGTTTTCCAGCAACTTACCCGATGGTATTAAAACGTATGAACGAACTGGTGAAATAATAACGTCAAGTTGTATAAACGAACAAGTGAAATCGTAAAGTCAGGTCGTATGTACAACAGATGAAATAGTAGAGTCAAGTCGTATGAATTAAAAGATGGAATAGTAGGGTCAGGTATAGAACAAAACGTATGCCATAATCCCATAACCCAGTACCAACATCAACAGAGATATAAGCCAAAAAAAGCGAAGAAAGAAAGCCCGGGTTTCAGGCTCACTCAACTTTAAAATAACTCTTTCTTTCAGTTGCATCTGCACGATAGAATACCCGGATAATATATTACAATATCTAAGATTTGATGCGTTTGAGCCTGAAAGTGTTTTCCCGCTCCATCTCATCCAGCCGCAGAATGATGAAGTTCCTGGCCTCGATAAGCTCAGGTATTACCTTGAACTCAAGAGCATTTACCCTGCGCTTTGTCTTCTCGATCTCATCCAGCAATTTCTTGATGGTAGTCTCAAT
This sequence comes from Candidatus Methanocomedens sp., assembly GCA_013374385.1. Classification (GTDB taxonomy): domain Archaea; phylum Halobacteriota; class Methanosarcinia; order Methanosarcinales; family Methanocomedenaceae; genus Methanocomedens_B. The sequence goes on from QBUR01000171.1 coordinate 3,027, forward strand.
CTCAGCAGCCAGTATTATCTTCTCAACCAGAATTTCATAGGCATCAGCAGCTTCATCTATCCGGCTGCTGGTCCCGATAATACCGTACCCTCTTTCGTTGAGTGCCTTTCTCACGCTACTGGACTCGATTTTGGGGACTACAACGCCCATCACGTTCTTGCTTTCGACTTTCAGTTGAGGAGCATCCTTGAAAGAAAAAGCGGTGGACCTGACAGTCACAATACCTTCCACAGCTCTGGCTATATTGATCTTTTCAGTTGCGACATTGAAATCAGCATCAAGTTCTGCCCGTACCGATTTAGCCTTTTCAAGCACTTCAAAGAACTCCAGGATAAGACCGTCCCGTTTCATCTTGAGAATCTTGTGTCCACTCTCAGATAGCTTGATCTTCCTTTTCAGTTCTATGAGTTCTGAACGTGTGGGTTTAATGTCCTGTACAGCCAATGTATTGCCCTCCAAAATCCACTTTATTTCTTGTGGGCTGGATGGTATTTTTCAATGAATTTGTTATCGACCCTGACCAGAAGTGACTCTGGAAGTTCGGCCAGCAGGTCCCAGGCGATAGCAAGGGTAGTCTCAATATCCCTGTCTTCATCCACACCCTGGCGCACGAACCTATCCTCGAACATATCAGCAAATTCCAGCAATTTCTTGTCCCTGTCAGACAGCGCATCCTTACCCACGATGGCCACCAGGCCACGCAGGTCCTTACCTTCTGCGTAAGCTGCATACATCTGGTCAGATACTGCCTTATGGTCTTCTCTGGTACGTCCTTCACCAATACCGCTGTTCATAAGCCGGCTCAGCGAAGGCAGCACATTGATAGGCGGATAAATACCTTTCCTGTGCAGTTCCCTTGATATGACTATCTGGCCTTCGGTAATATAACCGCTAAGGTCAGGAATAGGGTGAGTAATATCATCACCAGGCATACTCAGGATACTGAACTGTGTCACAGACCCTTTCCTGCCCTTGATCACGCCAGCCCGCTCATACAGACTGGCCAGGTCAGTATACATATAACCTGGATAACCTCGCCGACCAGGTACCTCTTCCCTGGCTGCACCCATCTGTCGTAGTGCTTCACAGTAATTGGTGATATCGGTAAGAATGACCAGCACGTGCATGTCGTGCTCATATGCCAGGTATTCAGCAGCAGTAAGTGCCATTCTTGGCGTAATAAGCCGCTCCACAGCAGGGTCATTGGCAAGGTTTAAGAACACCACTGCCCGCTCAAGTGCACCTGTACGCTCGAAATCCTGCATGAAATACTGGGCTTCCTCATTGGTGATACCCATAGCCGCAAACACCACTGCAAAATCCTCTTCACTGCCGGGCACTTTAGCCTGTCTGGCAATTTGCAGTGCAATCTCGTTATGAGGCAAACCTGAACCTGAGAAAATAGGCAGTTTCTGTCCCCGCACAAGAGTATTGGTACCGTCAATAGTACTGATACCTGTCTGGATGAAATCTTTCGGTGGCATTCTGGAGAACGGATTAATGGCCGCACCATTTATATCAAGCCTGTCTTCAGGTATGATACGTGGGCCGCCATCCAGGGGTTCGCCTGAACCTGATAATATCCTGCCCAACATGTCTTTGGACACTGGCAGTTTGATGGTCTCACCTGTGAACCTGACACCACATTGCCTGTTCAGGCCACCGGTACCTTCGAACACCTGTACTACAACTTTATCGTGGGAAGTATCCAGTACCTGACCGCGCTTTGTAGTACCGTCAGGCAGGGTGATGTTCACCAGTTCATTGTAACTTACAGGCTCGGTCTTCTCAAGGAATATGAGCGGGCCTGCAATCTCTGTGATTGTCTTATACTCTTTTGTCACTTCATTCAGCCCCCTCTGAAACACCTGAGGAATAAGTATCACTTTTCAGCGAATCGAACTCTTTATCCATCTTATCTAATACCACCTTCAGTGCCCCATCAAAGTCATCATCGAACCTGACCTTTGAAAGTTCATCCTTGGATTCCAGTTTAATAATATCATTGATCATCACACCTGAATCCAATGCTGCATGGGCTTTATCTCCGAATTTCTGGATAGTATCCATCAATTTAAACTGCCTGTCCATAGGACAGAACGTATCAACTGGATGGAAGGCATTCTGCTGCAGGAAAATTTCCCTGATAAGCCTAGTTATTTCCAGTGTCAACTGCTGGTCTGGTGGAAGTGCATCAGAACCTACCAGCTGGACAATATCCTGGAGTTCTGATTCCTGCTGGAGCAGGTCCATGGCATTGTCCCTTAATTTGACCCAATCCGGGGATACATTCTCATTGTACCAATCAGTTAGTCCTTTGGTGTACAGGCTATAACTGTTCAGCCAGTTAATAGACGGGAAATGCCGCCTCTGGGCAAGTTTCGCATCCAGTGCCCAGAACACTTTCACAATACGCAGGGTATTCTGGGTAACAGGCTCTGAGAAATCGCCGCCTGGCGGAGATACTGCCCCGATAATAGTAATAGAGCCACCGAGTCCGGCCAGAGACTCAACACGGCCTGCCCTCTCGTAAAATTCACTTAGACGGGCTGACAAGTATGCAGGATAACCTTCTTCACCTGGCATCTCTTCCAGCCTTGATGAGATCTCACGCATGGCTTCGGCCCATCTGCTGGTACTGTCAGCCATCAATGACACATCATACCCCATATCCCTGTAATACTCGGCAATGGTGATACCGGTATAAACACTGGCTTCCCTGGCTGCCACCGGCATGTTACTGGTATTGGCTATAAGCACGGTCCGCTCCATCAGCGGCCTGCCGGTCTTGGGGTCTTCCAGTTCAGGGAACTCGGTAAGCACATCTGCCATCTCGTTACCCCTCTCACCGCAACCGATATAGACCACAATCTCAGTATCACTCCATTTAGCAAGCTGCTGCTGGGTTACGGTCTTGCCGCTCCCAAAAGGACCGGGAATGGCTGCCGTACCGCCCTTGGCAACAGGGAACAGGCCGTCAAGAATACGTTGACCTGTAATAAGCGGAACATTTGGGGTCAGTTTTTTATTTACAGGTCTGGGCATACGCACAGGCCATTTTTGCATCATCTGTATCTCTTTACCGTCAGTAAGTGTACAAACAGTATCCAACACTGTGAATTCACCGCTCTTTATCTCATCCACGGTGCCTGATACATTTGGTGGGACCATAACCCGGTGCTCTACATTGGGTGTTTCCTGTACGGTACCGATAACTACGCCGCCTGATACCTTATCACCGGCCTTCACAACAGGTTTGAATTCCCATAGTTTCTCATGGTCCAGACCATCTGCTGTCACCCCACGTTCGATAAAATCACCCATCTTATCCTTAAGGATAGGCAATGGGCGCTGAATACCGTCATATATACTTTCAATAAGTCCGGGACCGAGTTCAACTGACAGAGGCAGACCCGTATTTTCCACAGGTTCTCCCGGTTTTATACCAGCTGTTTCTTCATAGACCTGGACAATAGACTTGTCCTTCTCTATTCCAATTACCTCTCCCATGAGGCCTTCATTACCTACTTTTACAACATCATACATACTGGTATTGATGCCCTGGACAGTAACTACTGGTCCAGATATTCTATAAATTTCTCCTTTTGTTACCAAAGATCAACACCTACTGCTTGTTTAATTTTATCTCTTAAATTTGAACTCTCACCTGAACCACCAAGTGCTATAGTGGTTGGAGTGACCATTTCGTCCAGCATTATCCTGAACTGTTCCGGCAAACTGGCCAGATCATCATTATGTATAACTAAAACCCCAACTTCACGTTCTTTAAGTACATTCTGTAAAGTAGGCACGAGGTCGTCAGTTCCTTTTGTCTCGTAAATCTTTTTTATACCCGCAAGCCTGAAACCTGTGGTAAAATCACTGTCCCCGATTACTGCTATTTCCATATTTACATCACCAGATGTTTTCTTATAATTTCATCAGGTAGTTTTACTTTCTTACCCCGCACAATGGTCCTAATGTTGTTTATTTCATTGTTCTTCCTGAGCATATAATCATATATGGGAAGAATGGAAAGCGGATAATAATGTGAAATCCTGGATGCATATCCCATTGCATATTTATCCAGTAGGGCTTCCACGTCCATGAGAGAGGTCATATCCTCACTTACCACTTCAGAAATTTCAGACCAATATGAGTAATCTTCAAGTCCTTTCAGAAAATCAGACCATGGGAGAGATGACATCCTCTTTAAATCTCCACTCTTTAATTCCATACCGCCGGGTATTAGCAATTCAAAGATATCATCCTTCACGAGACCAGCCTTCTTGGTCCTGAAAAGAGTTTTAATATTCTTAAGGTCGATCTCGGTCTTGATATACTTTAGACTCAGTTTTTCGCCTTTTGATTTGCCTATGGATGCCAGCAATCTTGAATAATATATCTTGTCAAGTTCGTTCTCAATGGCTGATAGTTCACCACCATCATAATTTGCAATTGCTGCATAATAGGGTGTGTTTCCAAGAGCGGTCTTAATATCGTCAATGGATTCCATGTTGGCGATGGAAGTAAGTTCGCGGTAACCCAACTGCCCTGCCGCCACCACAGCGTCCAGTATTTCCTGGGCCGGAGCCCCATAATTTTTTCCTCTCAGGATAGTTTTGATATTCCAGATGTCCCAGTGTCTTAGATACTCAGTAATCAAATAATTTGGTTCATCCTGGGATACGCGTAACAATTTCCGATATGTTCTGGCCAGATTCTGGTTAAGGGCATGCTCCAGCAGGTCAAGTCCGCTGTATTTCTGGGCAAGTTCATCCACATCCTGCTTGTATTCAGACTCCCCTATTAAACGTGTTATCTCGGGAATGTCCATGTTCATCAGTTTAGGGTAAACCTCCCTGGGTAACAATTTACTTTTCATAGCCCGTACCCTGGCCGTGATGTACGGATATTTTTTACTGCCCCGCCTGATTAAGAATGCCATGAACACCTCACCCAAATAGTATATCAGATATCTGCTTCAAAGACTGTTCAGATACATCTTCCAGAATCCTATCGTATGTATAATCCATTCGTACAGTACCGTCATCGTTCTCGAAGACAAGTCCGCCAATGCAGTCGATCTCACCCATATATGTAAGATCGGTCATTTCCGGAACAATTTTTGCATCTCTTCCATTGAAATAGACCCGGGTTCCACTGCTGCCGTGTTTATCGAGAATTGTCTTTAACAGGTCGGCATTCTTCTCGGCTGGCATCGAAGAAATGGCATCCTTTGCGGATTGATTCACGCTGTCCAGAACATCCTTTTTTGCATTCAGGGAAGCTCGCTTCATTTCAAGATGGGCACTGGATATTTCCTGTTTATGCATTCGCTCTATATGGGCATCAACTTCAACCTGACGGATTTGCATAATCTCATCTGCTTTGGATTGTGCCTCACTTATCAGTGCAGCAGCCTCGTTCTCTGCTTCAGCATTGATAGCTGCAGCTTTGGACCTGGCTTGCTCCAAAATGTCATTCACAACGTCTTCAAGTCCCATATTCTATCTCCAAAAGGAAAAGTTTATAAAACCGGAATTATTCCGAATAGCATAAAAGCAATAACGAATCCAAAGATGACAATAGTTTCCGGAATAACAGTCAGGATTAGACCTTTACCGAAGAGTTCTTCACGTTCTGCCATTGCACCGACAGCTGCAGCGCCTATATCCTTTTCAGCAAGAGCTGATGCGATACCTGTCAATCCTACTGCAAGACCAGCTCCAATTGCTATTAAACCTGCCTGATTTGCCAGAATTTGTTCGATTCCCGCTTCTACTAAATTTATATCTACCATTTATTTTTCCTCCGTGTATTTTCGAATATATCCAAATGGATTAAATTCACGACCACCGCCACTGTAAAATTTTGTGAAAAATTCCACATACTGCAATCTTAGTGAATGCAGTCCTGGCGCAACTACGCCAAGCACGGTGTTTAATGTATGCCCTAATATGAGTACGATTATACCTAAAATTATGAATAATCCACCCTCAGGGAATAGTGTTTCTACTGCGATTTTATTGATTGCAAGGGCGATTCCAACTGAAGATAGACCTATAGCTGCAAGTCTTGTATATGATAAAATATTAGTTAACATAGAAGGCAATTCTAAGATTGCGGTCCCACCTTCACCTGCTATGAGCATTACAACTGCAAGCACTGCTACAGCTGCTCCGATAATTGCACTATAGGCAGGCAAATATTCCATGGACGCTGCAGCATAGATTATCACCCCTATCTGCAGTATAATCCAGCTTATCTTTCCCAATATCGCGGTTTTAATCCCATGCTTTACTGCTTCATTTCTAAATCCGATAAGGTATCCAAGATTCAAATGCAAAACACCTATCAGTGCAGTAACAATTAAAAGGGTGGGTACTTCATTAAGCCTATCCAAAATGGGCAATGCATGGAAGTTATAGAATATCTCACCCAACGCAGTGTGTTCACCAATTAGTTCCGCAACAACGCTGTGATGTCCAAAAAGATGGAAACCAAAAATCTCGGCAAACAATATACCAAATATCAATGTTGAGATACTACAGTATATAAGCAATGTTGCAAGGGGTTTCAAACCTTCCGACCTGAGCTTTGCTTTGCCTATCAAGCCCAGAGTCAAGAGTACCAAACCGTATCCAATATCTCCAAGCATGAGACCATAGAACAGGGGGAAAGTAATGAAAATTATGGCAGTAGGGTCTATTTCTTTGTAAATTGGCCTGGAATACAGGTTCATTATTGTTTCAAGCGGCTTGACCAGTTCTGGGTTATCATATTCAACAGGAATAGTTTCGGTCTTGATTTCTTCTTTTTCAATATCAAGTTTTGTTAAGAACACGGAGCCATTGAACCGCTCTTCAATAACCTGTACTGCATTATCGAACTGATCGTCAGTTATCCAGCAGTCAATGATGAAAGTATTTTCAGAAATAGCGAACCGCAATGGTGCTTCTGCTTTTTGAGTGGTAATAGACAGCATTTCATCTGATGCCAGTACGAAATCAGAGTACTTACTTTGTAAATTAGTTATCTCATTTTCGAGCGATTCCAGTTCAGCCTGGATATCCTCTTTTCTATTATTAAAACCAGCCAGCAATTTACCAGGTTCACCTGTTAGTTCCGGTATGTGCAGTTCAGAGAAACTATACTTATCAAGTATCTCATTGATGGCACTGGTATGTTCAACAGGTGAGAATAATGCAACAACATTGGCCTTGTTGTATGCAGTAAACAAAAGATCACAATGGGTTGTAATATTCTTTATATCAGTTTCAATCTCTGTTGGACTTCCCCGGATATATCCTGCACGCACAGAAATCGATTTATAGCCACTATAAAACTCCACATCCAAAGGAAACGTTGACAACGGTTGTAGGTCATTAATATAAGTATCAATGTTTTTTCCTTCGCTCTCCAGCACACTCCGCCTATCCAGCAACCCAGAAACTGCAGACTCCATTTCATCAAGTTTTGCATCAAACTCGTTTAATAACGATTCTTCATTCAATAAATTGTCTGAATATTTTGGTTTTACCTTCAGGAAATTAGATAATGACCTGAGTTTGATGAGCTTATTTGAAGCATCTGAGGCCACATCTGCAGGTTTGCCGATTGAAAGAAAATCAGTCTCTTCAGTAAAATCTTCTATATGCACACAGCTTAAATCATGCAATGTTTCGACTGCCTGATCTATTAATTTCTTATTGCCCAATACCAAGGCTCTCGAAACTTTTTTGGGCTTAAGCATTTATCGCCCTCTCGAATTGTTCTACCAAAGATGCTGTGGCTTTTGCCTGGTTCTTTTCAGCATTCGATTTGATAGATTCAGCTACAACAAAACCTTCTTTGAGCAATTTCTCTTTTTCAGATACCGTACCAGACTTTGCTTGAGCAATTTTCTGTTCACCAGTTTTCTGTGAATCCTTTTGTACCTTTTCCAGTAATTCGCGTGACTTGTTCTTTGCTTCAAGTAATATTTTGGTTTTTGCTTCCTCGGCCTGCGATATAATCGATTCCGCATCTTCTTCTGCTTTCTTACTTTTCTCATCATCAGAGGATAACTGCATGGAAAAAAGCTTCTCCACTAGTTCATTAGCGGACATAGCATCTAACAGCCGCACAGCTAACGTCTCTTCTGAAAGACCTTCGAGTTCTTCTTTGGGCATC
>QBUR01000170.1 GCA_013374385.1 Candidatus Methanocomedens sp.
TGAAATTTATTCATCCTGATTGTAAATATCTTCTATCCACACAGATTAACAAAATTATTCTTACATCGTGTTACTAAAATAGAAAAACTTATTACCAATAAGTCCCAATAACAGGAAATGCAGATGGCAGTAAATGAATATACAAGCCATAAAAACGCCAGGGGAATAAGGTCAGTCACATGAAAAAACCCCATCCTCCGTAAATACATCTGCACCATAAACCTAAAACGCAGAGGGTTGCTCCTCATCTCTCTGCGTTTTCTATCCATTATTAATATTGGGAACATCCGGATGACAGAAGAATTAGTCAGGATTGGAATTGCACTCCCTGATAATTTATTGACACATTTTGACGAATTACTGATAAATAATGGACACTCATCAAGATCTGATGCCATCAGGGATGCCATCAGGAGGTACATCCAGTATCATGACTGGATGAATGATGTTAAAGGTGAACGAGTCGGAATATTAACAATTGTCTACAATCCGTTGAAGACAGGTTTACCCACCATTATTGAAAAAATATTATTCGAATCAAATGAAATATTCCTTTCCTCGCTGCGGGTTTCTATAAACAGCGATTATTACCTGCGCATTATGGTTCTGCGTGGAGAAGGAGAACATCTGGTAAAGCTGACGGAAAAATTAAGTGCCCAAAAAGGAGTGATACATGTGAAACTGAACACAGTGAACTTCATTGAATAAGGTTACTTAATTAAGGTTATAACCCATCTTTGACAGACAATAGAATGACAGCAGTAGATATTATTGCAATATTTATCCTTCTAACAATCATCACCACTTAAAGCTGTCTTAGCGCTTTGACCGGGTCCAGTTTTGCACCTCTCCATGCCGGATATATACCTGCGATAACAGATATGACTAATGATATCAAGAACCCGGCTACAAGTATTTGAATATTTATTACTGTTAAATGTTCGAAATCTCCGATTCCCAACTGTGCTATCAGCATAGGCCTGCCTACTCTGTCTATCAAAAAGGAAAAAATAATCCCGAGCAAGTCGCCAAGTATCCCACCCAGTACACCTATGATGATACATTCGGATAGGAACATCCTGATTATGTCCGGTTCTGATGCCCCTATGGCCTTGGTAATTCCTATTTCATGAGTCCGCTCATACACCGAGACAATCATCGTATTTATTATCATGAGCCCGCCCACGATCAATGATATGCCTGAAAAGAACGCAAGGACAAGGGTCACACCGTTCATTATTTTATTGACTGAATCTATTTCATCCTGTGCACTATAGCAGGTCAGCCCCAGTTTCTCAATGGCAGTTCTTGCACCCGGAGCCTGGCTGGACTTGTCCAGCTTAACCATAATGCCGTCATAAACATCCTTCCCGGTAAGCTCCCTTGCAACATTAATGTCAATGAATGCCTGATCATCGGTATCGGTATCGGTCCCGGTAGGTTTTAATCTGCCTGCTATAATGAAGGTAATATCCTTATCTATCGCCCTGCCTTCTTCTCCATATAACCTGATCGTAGCATCTATAGAGTTTCCAATCTCTGCCCCCTCTATCTTACTGAATTTTTCCCCCACATCGCTTCCCAGCACGATCTGGTATGTTCCTTCCTTAAACCACATGCCAGTTTCAAGTTGTAAATTTTTGGCATCCATGTATTCCGCTGAAATGCCGTTGACCTCAAAATATGTCTTATTTGATGTCACATATGCATCCTTAACATACGGGGCAACAACAGACCCGGATTCCCTGACTGCACGTACTTTTGATTCAGTTATCAGGATAATATTTCCATTGCTGAGCCCCGGAGATACTTCTATTAATGTCAGGTCATGGGATTTTTGGATCTCTTCAACTGCATTGACACGAATTCCCTCTCCAAGCGATGTAACTCCGACCACGGCCGCAACACCTACTGATATCCCCAATAAGATTAATAGTGTTCTAACCTTTTTGATGCGCAGTTGCCTCATTGCCAGTAAGAATGCTTCAATCAATAATTTCACCATCCGTTATTGTGATCACCCTGTCAGCATTGTTAGCCATTACCATGTCATGTGTTGTAACAATGAATGTGATCCCCTGTTCTTTATTCAGCTTCTTCATAAGGTCAATGATTTTCCCACCGGTCTTTGAATCAATATTCCCGGTTGGTTCATCTGCCAGGATAAGCCTGGGATTGTTTGCAAGTGCCCGGGCTATGGACACGCGCTGCTGCTCACCTCCGGATAGTTCTGAAGGGAGATGAAGCGCCCTGTCTCTCAATCCCACAGATTCTAACAGTTCTTCTGCCCTCTCCTTACGCTCTGACTTTGGAATCTTGTTAAAATACATGGGATACCATACATTCTCCAGAGCATTCATAGTTGATATGAGGTTAAATCCCTGGAAGACGAACCCCATTGTTTGCCTGTGCAGCTTCACAAGACTGCCGGCATTTCCATAGTCGATCTTCTCATCATCTATATAGACATCCCCGCTGCTGGGTTTATCCAGACATCCTACTATGTTGAGCAGTGTAGATTTCCCTGACCCGGACGGGCCCATTATCGAAACAAACTCGCCGCTGGCAACAGCCAGGTTTACATCATTGAGTGCCACCACCTGGTTCCCTGAGCCAAAAGTGTAGTACTTTCCCAGTCCCCGTGTCTCAACCATGTACATAATTACTCACCTTTTACCTGCCACATAAGCAATGGACATTGCAATAATCCCCATCAGTAATTCAAAACCTGTGGTCTTTTTCGCGTTCGCCCCATCTTCATCTTCAAACTCCAGTACCATGATCGCATTTGTCACTAACATGTAATCACCGCTGTCCTGTATGCTGGCAAAATTATCTTTGGTTTTCAGGTAATTTGTTACTTCCCGCTCGTCAATAGCGATCTGGGCTGATTCACTTGTCATGTAAATGTCTTTCCACACTTTTCCGCTGCCGAATAATATTTTGATAATATCGCCCAGAATGGGCGTGACTTCGGCTTTCTCGTTAAAATAAAGCTTATTGCGAGTCTGTTTTGCGCCTTGGGTTAAGCCCCCTGATGGAGAAGCAGTTATCAGGTATGCCCTGCTCACCTTTTCTGTATTTACATCACCTTTGAAATATGTGGTTGTTGTAGCCATTTCCGGTGTGATACCATGTTCAGCATAGATCATATCACAACCTTCATTGACCCAGTATTCGATAACTGGCGAGTCCTGATATTCATAAATGATAAGCAATCCGATTCCCTGTAAACAAAATGTCCGCTCGTCGTTGGCCGAATTTTGTAATGATATCGAATAAGTGCCATTTTCGTGTATCCGATCGCTCAGATCATATACATCTGTGCCTGAAAAGAAGTCATATCTCGCTGCAAATCCTTTGGTATCGGTATATCTTGAATCATGTGACACCGGGCTCACAACCCCACGATGAATAACTGATGCATTCATCACCGGATATATACCTTCCAGACCATTTTTACTCCACACCCAGTACGTATATGCCCTTACATACCGGATACTTGCACCGGCCGGAACAACAACTTCAAAGTCAACCGTATAGGTATCATTGGACTTCATCTCACCGCTGTATTTGCTGTTGCCAAGAGTAAATTCGACACCGCCCGGGTGTACATCATGCAAAACAGTAGTCAGCGGTTTGTCGCCAGCATACGATGCAGATGCCGGGAAAATGACTATAATCAGAAGACTAAGTAAAATTATACACGATTTCATCAACATTATTTTCCTCATCTGATTCAATTATATAGTTCTTCTCGTCTACTATCGCTTTGAGGGTATGTTCGCCCCCTTCAACCGTTACCATCATTTCCTCTTCCATTGAAGAACTACCTTCCAGCTCCTGGATATGCAGTGCCGCAATTTTTTCTTCATCGAGATATAAGTTAACATCAAATTGTCTGGCCGGTGACTCCCCACTATTTGTAATAACTATAGGGACCTGATAGTCTGTTTGTTGGTATTCGGTTCCGGGTCCGGTACACCCACTAAAACATGCAGCTACAATAAGAACTGCCAACAAGAAGGCTTTTCTTCTTCTAAGACTTCCAATAACCAGTAACATCAATAACGGTGATGATGCTTTAGCCAGGCTGTTTTCAGTTTCGGTCTTTCTGGTTTCTCCTATGGAAATCGACAGATCGGGTCTGGTATTGACATCTACTTCTGCCTCATAGATATTGTTATTTTCATCCGACTCCTGTACTGCATTTTCCGGATCGACAATTATCTCCAGAAGATGGGGTCCTGCCGTAGCATGCCAGTTGATTGTTGATCTGATAACACCGCTGGCATCCATATATACTTCTGTCGTTGAAGCCTCACTGCCGTCAACATTCAACCTGATTTTGAACATCCCTTCATGCAGTCCACCAGGATTACCTATCACAATCGGAATCTCAACATCATTTTCCTCAATAAGACTATTTTCATCCATCTCAACTTCGATTGATAGATCCGGTACAGGATTGGTATCTGTCGTGTGCTTCAATACCAGTGACGTGATGACCGGGTGCAGATAGTCTTCACCTTCATCTTCTCTGATCTCTCCATCTCCATCCAGGTCACGTCCCATAAGGAATGTAAGGACATTATCTGTCTGTGTATATTCGAGCACATCGAAGCATTCAATATCAAAGTAACTGCTCCGAATGCCTGAACCGGAACAGGCATCACCACTCACCTCATTGGCAATATCCGTAACTCCTATCTGGTATCCCATATCCTGGAGATATTGAGGTGTGGTCCCAAGCTGGTGGCCATTAAGTTGCAGATAATCCGGCAGGCCCTTTGAACTTGTCAGATAAACTACTGTAATATCAGCTCCGTCCAGACTGTTCTGGTCCTGCATATCATTGAAAAATACGGATGTCTCATAATTTATATTCTCCTGATTTCCGCTCCATCCCCCACTATGGAGATTCATATTCCCGTCAAATATCTTGTAGCTGATCTCGGGTGCATTCTCGTCTTCATAGACTGCGGTGAGTACAGCGCCGTACACCCTGCCGTCAAGTTTATTACCAGGCTCTCCCTGGCTTGTTTCAATAATCACTGTATTCTCGCCGTTTATAGTAATATCAGTTACATCATAGTATACCCAGTAAACACCATGACCTGAACAGTACACGTTTGTGCTGTCATCATTAATACCCAGCAGCGGTACTTTATCCATGCTTTTGCCGTTCATGTCAACCTGTATCCATCCTTCATACTCTTCCTTCCCCCCCCAGATACCGACATACAGGCGTGACCACCTGATATGACCATCCGGCACATCAAATTCCTGGGAGTAAGGTGGAAATTCCAGGCCGTGGCCACCGTTTATGTATACTCCACCATTAAGCGTGCCCTGTGAAGCGATTGTAAACGGTATGCCGTCATATGAATAGCTCGCCTGGACTGCCGGAATGAACATGAACAGCAGTAAAATAATAACAATTTTATTCATAATACTTCACTTCATTGCTGAACATCCTTTGCAGTGGCAGCAAACAAAAAGTTACCCACTCAATCCTGTGGATCTCCCAATTTTTCAATCGCCCTGCGAAGATGGCTGCCCGCCTTATCCATAGCATCTGCAGCTAATAACAGTTCAGTTTCAATATCCTGAAACCCCATCTTTCCAGCTTCATGTGCTTGTTTTCGAAAGCCATCAGCATGGCTGCTATTGTGCTCAGCCCAATGTTCCAATTTATGTTTCATTTGTCCAGGTTTCATATTACATCATTGCCCCTCTCACTTTTTTAGCAATACTATATCCTATTGCTCCCCCTATAAAACCTCCAATGGTAGCAATACCCACTTCTCCCCACGCATACCAGGGGGCATAATATACCTTCCATACAGCTGGCGCAAAGAAGAAATAGAACATCCAATAAGCGTAAGCACTCCTTGCCACCGCATAGATTATAGCCGTGCTCCGCCTGTCTGCATAATCTTTCTTGAATAACAATACCAGTATGTCCACGATTATGCCTTCGGTCATATACCACCCCATCCAAACCGTGACATTGGTGCCCCATACGACAAGGGCAACGAGTTCGACTACCGTGAACAATAACGTCGCAGTGCCTGGTTTTCTCACAAGCTGCAATGCTATTATCATCAAAACAGCCGTGGGTATAGTGAACAGCAGTCCCCCGAGCGGACCCAGCAGGTCATTGAAGGTCTGCCAGAACCACCTGAAAACAACACCGATAAGCCCGGCCAGGAGAGCTATGGTAATGAGGTCTATTGTTGTGAATGACTCTAAAACCTTGAACTTCCAGGCAAATAAAAAAGCCAAAAAAATGATGGATATACTTGCCAGCACAGTGCCGTAGGTTATCCATGAAGGCGGGGGGACTATCTCAATACCGTGGGTATAGCTGCTGGTTCTGGGACCGATACCGTCATCGAAACTTGCTGATATTACAAAACTTGCTTTTTTCTTGAATTCGATTGATTCGGGCGGCTTTACACTGAAAATAAATGATACGGATTCTCCGGGCCCTAACTCATCAATCCTGGCAGTTACTATGTTATTATCAGCACTGATGTTTTTCAGTGACTGTATTGGGATTTCGATATCCATCTGGAGCGGGACTTCTACCGATACAATAATATTTTCCAGATTTTCATCCCCGGAATTGGTGAGGATGACCTGGCCCCTTTCATGCCATGATATACCGGCAACGAGTCGATTTTCCTGGTATATCTCCTTATTCTTCAAAGGTATGTTCATGCCTATATCAAGTTCTGCCGCTGCTAAATGGGGCAAAAAGAATAGTAGTAGCAGAAGTAAGGGCAGATGTTTCATTTTTTCCTCCTTACCATGTATACCAGGAATAATATTGAAATGACCATGACAACAATAACGGCCACAGGTACAGTTGTCTCTTTTGATTCTACCTTTGGATTGATTTGAAGGTAATCGTCTCTCTGGTCTTGTGTGTACTCTACAGAAAGAATTGCATTGAAAGGATGAATATATGATTCATCACCACGCTCAAACCGGACTGTATTGTTGGTAGTCCCAACAAACTCAGTGACATCCCACCTGTCAAGGTCAAAATATGCACCTGATTTTCTCCTGCCAACATCTTCGCCCAGCAAATGAGAATTGAAATATAACTTATCCATTTCACCCTCATTACCTGCAATCATCATTGTCCATAGTGTGGCATTAGTTGTTGCTTTTAAGTGTTCACTCTCGAATATTACCTCTGCATTGTCAATTTTTTTCATCTCTGATAGAGCATGGTTCCCTTCTGCAATCCAAAACATGGTCTGGGGCATGGTAGCATCCTTATACACTGCCACCAGGACAATGCTGTACGGCGCACCGTTTGTGTTATGGTATGTTACTGATACAGTGTTCATCCCTGGTGATAATTCATCGGTGACATTAAAGACATAATCACAAATCCCCCATGCGGCCACATAATCAGGTTCGCTTTTTTTACCCAGGATATTTTCATTAATGGTGACCTCGACCCAATCGCCTTCGTTATAATTCCACATTGGCACATACAGGCGGGCATATTCAATGTTATCAGGCAGGTCAAAGTATTCTACATAGGGGTCTTCATAAGTAAGCCCGTGACCGCCGCCAACGTAAACCCCACCATGGATACTGCCTTCGGCTATAGTATACAATGGCGTCCCTTCCCCCCTCCATTCACCAGCTGATGCCAGGGGTACCAGCAACAAGATAGAAATTAAAAGAACGATTCCCTTCATTTTATATCCCCGGCACTGTGCCGCCATAACCTATGAAACTGAGATACAGCCCTGTACCCATGAAGACAAAGATATAGGAAAGAAAAATATAGTCAGCGCGACCCAGTTTAAGTTCATTTAAGTAGGTCCTGTTCTTTGTGGCCCTGAAAGCCCTGGAATCTGCAGCGATGGCCATCTGGCGACCTGACCTTAAAATATTGATGACCAGCGGGAAAAATAGGTATTTTAATGCGACTATCTTGTTAGTGATACCTTTCATATTAAGGCCCCGTACCTGCATGGCATTTATGGTAATGAGACTTTCCTCTATCATGGAAGGAGCAAAACTTACTGCAGAAGAAACCATGAAAGCGATCTCGCTTGGAAAACCGAAGTGTCTCTTTCCTATCTGGATAAAACGTACAAGACCTGCAATGAGCTCACTGGGATGGGTGGTGGCCACAAGCAGGAGAGCGGCACTCACAGATGCCATGAACCTGAATGACTGGATGAAACCATACACGACGCCTTCTTTATATACATGGATTCCACCTGTAATTGGTCCAATAACTGGAAAGTGTGCAGGGATTATGGTAAATGTGGGTATGTCACCCCAGTAATAGAATAAAGATTGAGAAAACATGAACCCGAATACCATAGTAAATAGTACAAAAGCCACTGAACTGACCTTCTCCCTGGTTGGGCGCAGGAGTGCCCAAAATGGCAGGGTTGATAAGAATATCGCCAACAATACCCACGGTACACCGGCTGTTATGGTCAGGGTGGAGACACTGAATACCCAAATTAACTTGACCCTGGGGTCTATGCTGTGGATTATTGTCTCCTTTTGTTCATAACGAAATAGTCCCCGCAAAATACCACCAAAATTACTACGATTTTACTTAAAAGTATTACAGCTAATATAAAGCTATGTTATTTATACTTAATTGGTGTTATTCGGTTGGACAAAAATATAATGATATCAATTGAAAATCTTACTTATAATTATCCTGATTCAGATGAAACTGCACTTGATAATATCAACCTCACAGTCGAAGAGGGCGAGTTCGTACTCCTTCTGGGACCCAGCGGTTGCGGTAAATCAACTCTTGTACAGTGCTTGAATGGTATTATTCCAAAAGTTGCGGGTGGAGTCCTCATCGGTGAGATATCCATTAATGGAAAAAATGTACGGGACCATAAGGTTCATCAATTATCTACCGATGTTGGATTGGTGTTCCAGAACCCTGATACCCAGTTGTTCGGGTTGACAGTGGAAGAGGATATTGCTTTTGGACCTGAGAATTTAGGAATTGAAAGGGAAGGGATACAGTCCCGTGTGAAAAGTTCACTGAAAACGGTGGGATTAGAGGACATGAAGGAAAGGTTTACTTTCACGTTATCAGGGGGTGAAAAGCAGCGAACAGCCATCGCAGGTAACCTTGCTATGGAACCCAAAATATTGGTGCTTGATGAACCAACTTCTGACCTTGACCCGGCAGGTACAAAAGAGGTATTTGAAACCCTGAAACACCTGAACAGGGATAGAGGGATTACGATTATCCTTATAGAACACAAGATCGATGAGGTACTGGGACTTGCAGACAGGACTGTAGTAATGGACAAGGGCAGGATTATCCTGGATGGGAATACCTGTGATATTTTCAGCCATAACCTTGATGTTCTGGAACGAATTGGCATTCATCTGCCTCAGTTGATGCGCATTTCCAGTATGCTGGGAGTAAGACCATCCTACAAGGAAATTGTATCTGGCCTGGGCGATCTCAACGGCTCTTTTAAACAATTGCCAGCCTCATCCCATCCCGTCAGTGGTCCGCCCCAGATAGTATTTGAGAATGTTGGATATAACTACCATGGCGGGCACCAGGCATTGAAAGGGATTGACCTGGAAATCGGACTGGGCGAGTTTGTGGCCCTCATCGGACCCAACGGCTCAGGAAAGACCACCCTGTTAAGTTGCCTGATAGGACTTATAAGGCCAACAGCGGGACGAATACTGGTGGGTGGGCAGGATATACGAAAGCGGGGCGTGGCCGAAATGGCCCAGGCTGTTGGGTACCTGTTCCAGAATCCTGACTACCAGCTATTCACTGACACGGTGCATGATGAGGTGGCATTCGGACTTAAGAACAGGCAATCAAGACCTGATGATATTGATAAGAGGGTAGACCAGGCCCTGGAAATGATGGAACTATCAGTTTACCACGATCGTCACCCGCATTCACTGAGCCGGGGCCAAAGGCAGAGGCTGGCGGTGGCTTCCATACTGTCAATGGAACCTGATATCATCGTGCTGGACGAACCCACCACCGGGCAGGACAGGGGACACCTGAACAAGTTCCTGACCCAGATGAAGATGTTGAACGAAGCAGGGAAAACGATAATCCTGATAAGCCACGACATGGGTGTGGTGGCAGAATATGCGAGCAGGACCATTGTGATGAAAGACGGGGGGGTATTGATGGATGCCGGTACCAGGGAGGTGTTTTCCAGGCCTGATATTCTTGAGCAGGCGTCCATTGAGCCGCATCTGCTGGCCAGGGCGTGTAATGATGTGCGAGAGGGGGGGAGGGGGAGATATTCCGGTGCTGCTGACTGTGGGGGAGCTGGAGCGGTATTTGGGGTAGGGGCGAGTTGGGTTCTATTTTCTTGCATCTCAAGGATGCTCGTGATATTTGACTCCTTTAATTACTCAAAGCACAACAGTGCCGACGGTTATTAATATTTTATTTTGCGTATTGCATCATCTCAAAAACAATACTGTGGCAAAAGTTACGAAGAAATGAATGTAGTGAAACAGAATGGGTGCCGCTATGTTTTTGTACTTGTGCATCAGCGCCGCAGATATCGTAAATAAAACCATGGAATGGTAAAGCCCTGTGACGCCAACATCCAAATGACCTAAACCGTTTATGAACGATGTCAAAACAGCAGCAATCGGCCAGGAGATGTATTGGCTTATTCTTGTGAATAAGAACCCCCTATAAA
>QBUR01000169.1:0-9513 GCA_013374385.1 Candidatus Methanocomedens sp.
TTTAAAATCTTTCCACACAATGCCAGTTCTTTTCTTTATCATACTCAATGCCTGTTTTTCAGTATTCGCGCCGTCCTTTTTCAATATTATTTTTACTTGATTTAAATAATTCACTTCTGTCTTTGCTTCCGGAATCTTCTTTTGAACTGCTCGTGGCTCTCCCTGAATTCCTTTAAATTCATTGGCTCCATAAATATCGTTTGCTATTCCTATTTCGCTGGCACATTTTTTTAGCGCGTCCGTTGATGCCGCTTTCAAATCGTTTGGATAATCCAATGCCTGTTTCGTTCCTTTTTTGAATTTGACATCCGCTCCTCCGAATTGCTCCTTGACAATCACTGGTTCTAATTTTTCGTTCTTAATTGTTAATCTTCCTTGGACCCACACTTGGTCTCCTTCTCTTCCCTTGTCTATGATCTGAAAATCCCAGAGCCAACCGAATGTATAATTCAAAACTTTTTTAACATATTGGTGCACTTAAATTATATGGTTGACCATGAAACAAGATATCTATGACATTGATTTTCCGTGCAAACGCCTGAAAGTGATACTAAAACAGATTGTGCCCGATATTGTTTTGCGCTGGGAATCCCAGAAAATTGATACGGAAGAGATTGATAAAAACCTGGGTAATAGGCGCAGGCGGGCATATGAGTTGCTTGAGAAATGCCCCTCAAACGATTTCACTCCAGAAATAATTGAAGAAAAGTTCAAATGGGCTTACAAAGAATTGAAACTGGATTATCCTTTTTCTGAGCAGCCCTGAATCATTAATCTTAATCGTTATACCCCACAGCTCTGCTGTGGGGAGCTTCATTAGAAATTAGAAACATTTATTTAACTTCTCCCCTTATCAAATGCGGTGATTTATTGATAAGCGTTAAGCGCGCTCTTCTTAGTGTATCAGATAAGACAGGAATCGTTGATTTTGCAAAAGCACTCACTGATATGGGTGTTAAGATAATCTCCACAGGCGGTACTGCCCGCACCCTGAGGGATGCAGGCATAACTGTGAAGGATGTTTCTGACATAACTGATTTTCCTGAAATGATGGACGGCAGGGTCAAGACATTGCATCCAAAAATACATGGCGGCCTGCTATGTCTACGTGATAACAGTGAGCATCTGGCACAGGCCCGACAACATGATATACAATTAATCGATCTGGTAGCGGTCAACCTGTATCCTTTCAGGGAAACCGTAGCGAAAAAAGATGTGACTCTGGAGGATGCCATTGAGAACATCGATATCGGCGGGCCAACCATGGTACGTGCATCGGCCAAGAACTACAAACATGTAGCGATTGTCACTGACCCTGCTGACTACCAGAATATTATTACTGAACTTCAATCTGACGGCAGGGTATCAGCTCTTACCAGGGAAAAACTGGCAGTCAAAGCCTTCAGGCACACCGCAGATTATGATTCGGCAATCGATACCTATCTCAGCAAGCAGCTTGGTGATGAAGATGTGCTGAGGCTCAAATTTGTTTCAGGCAGGACACTGCGGTACGGGGAGAACTGGCACCAGTGGGCTAAATT
The DNA here is from genome assembly GCA_013374385.1 of Candidatus Methanocomedens sp. GTDB lineage: Archaea > Halobacteriota > Methanosarcinia > Methanosarcinales > Methanocomedenaceae > Methanocomedens_B. The sequence goes on from QBUR01000169.1 coordinate 1,542, forward strand.
CTATTCACAACCAGATATAGAGGGAGCATCCCTTTCAAAAGCTGTGCAGCATCACGGCAAGGAGATGTCATATAACAATTATGTGGATGCCGATAATGCCATGCAGACCATAATGGAACTGCAGGGTGTCCCTGCGGCCTGTGTGGTAAAACACAACAACCCCTGCGGGCTGGCTACCGGGGACACGCTTCACAGTGCGCTCTCAGCGGCATGGGACGGCGACCCCGTATCAGCATTCGGCAGTATCATATGTTTCAACAGGACCGTAGACCTTGACACTGCCACGTTCATGAAAGGAAAATTTGTCGAGCTCATACTGGCGCCCGGATTTGAACCGGACGCACTGGAGTTCTTGAAAGAAAAAAGCAAGGACCTCCGCCTCCTGGAGTTGCCTGAGATGGACGAAGGCATCAAGATGGATAGCAGGTTCACCCATATCATGGGCGGAATGCTGCAGCAATCCAGGGACATTGGTGTGTTCGAGAAATGGGATGTTGTTAGCGAACATGAGTTCCCGGACTCCAAACGCGGCCTGGCAGAGTTCTCAATGGCAGCCTGCAAGCGGACTAAATCCAATTCAGTGATTATTGCATGGGAATACTCAAAGGGGCGGTACATGGTACTGGGTATGGGCGCAGGACAACCCAACCGCGTGGATTCCATACGCAAACTGGCAATCACCAAGGCCAGGGAGAATCTTGAATTGATATATGAAAAAGAAAAAACTGATGTGCCATTTGACGATTACGTGAAGGATGTTATGTCTGAATGCGTACTCTCATCAGATGCTTTCTTTCCCTTTGATGACAGCATCATCCATTCAGCAGAGCACAACCTCCGGTATATTGTATCACCAGGCGGAAGTATAAGGGATGAAGAGGTCATTGCTACTGCAAACAGGCTCGGGGTATCGCTGGTGTTCACAGGGATGCGCCATTTCAATCATTAAAAGCGAGTGACTAATATGAAAGAAGATAACGGATTTAATAACTATTACATTGCATTGATACTGCTGGCAGCAGTCCTTGTTGGCATGATGTTCCTATCAAACAATGCGGATGGACCAGTAGTGGAAGTGGGTGATACAGTGATGATGGATTACACCGGTAAATTATTAGACGGTGAGGTTTTTGACACATCTGATTCTGAAATTGCCATCGGTGCCGGCCTCTATGAACCTGGAAGACCTTACGAGCCCCTGGTATTCATAGTCGGTAGTGGAAGGATGATAGAAGGTATGGATACCGGTGTATTGGGTATGAAAGAAGGTGAAAGCAAAACCTTGACCATTCCCCCTGAGAAAGCATACGGCCCGGCCGACCCGACCAGGATACAGGTATATCCACTCATTGATGAAATTCCGATAGAAGATACCCTTCCCCTGATAACCGAGATGCCTGCAATACAGTTCACCATGAGTTTTGGCTCAGAATATGAGGTGGGAGATACGGTCCAGTGGCCTGGTTCAACAATAAACATGACCATTGTGGATATGGGCGATATTGTTAATCTGTCCTTTGCCCTGGATGTAGGGGAAAGTTTCTCATCTGAAGACCGACCCTGGGACGAGAAAGTAGTGGCCATTAATTCGACCCATGTCACTATCAGGCACCAGGTAGAAGTAGGTGATGTTCATACCTTTGGAACACCTTGGAATACTACAGTGATCGATATCACTGACACCAACATGACAATACAGCACAATCCCATTCCGGATACCACACTCCAGACTGCATACGGACCAATCCTGATACATTTCAACGAGACAGGTATCACTCTGGACCAAAATTCCTTCTTGGCAGGTAAGACACTGGTATTTGATGTAGAGATATTGTCTATAGAAAAGGGAGATGCAGAGTAATAAGCATAGTTTTTAGCAAAGGCAGGTAACAACAACAACAACAAACTGTTGCCTGCCAACTTTTTTAATAGTATATAAAGTATATATTTTCATTAATCTGTTCTCAACACATTGTTTTTAATTCAGTTTGACACCGGTAATACTGGTAATATCATTGTCCTGCATGGTAACTCCGATAGTCCTCTCAGCAGCCTGAACCATCGGCTTTCGCAGGCTCACCACAATAAATTGTGCAGTTTTGGATGACTTCTTAATACGTTGTGCCATCTTTTCAGCATTAGCGCCATCAAGGTTCATATCCACCTCATCGAACGCATAGAACGGTGCAGGACGGTACTGCTGGATTGAAAACAGCAGTGTCATTGAAATCAAACTCTTCTCCCCGCCTGACCGGGACTCCATGCGCTGCAGGGTCTTGTCCTTTGGCTGAACCTTCATAGTAAGACCGCCGGCAAAGGGGTCTTCTTCATTTTCCAGTATCAGTTCCCCGGGTCCGTCCGAGAGTTCAGGGAAGATAACCTTGAAATGTTCGTTAATACCGTCAAAACATTCCATGAACGCCTGCTTTTTCATCTGCTCGTATTTGTGGATACGCTCCAGTATTTCCTCAAGTTCGTGGCTCAGGGTATCCCTGCGCTCCTTCAGGTCAATGCTGCGCCGCTCAACCTCATCATATTCGTCAATTGCACGCATATTCACAGGTTCCAGTTTGGTCATAGCCCGAACAATGGCCGCTATACGGGTTTGCACTTCCTCCAGTGTGGGCACGTCATCGGTCAGTTCCACACCCCGCTCATCCAGTTCAGACCCGAATTCTTTTATCTGTTCTGCAAGTGTGTCACGTGTGGCATTTAACGCTATCATCTGACGCCGGGAATTCTCCAGCCTTACCTTGACCTCCTCCAACTGCTTCTGCCATGCACTGAATTCCATTTGCAGGTCTTCACGCCGTTTGCGCATATCTGCCAGCTCAACGTCCAGTTCCTGCTCGCGTTTTGTCTTATCCTCAAGAGATAATTCCAGCTCATCTATCTTAGTGCGCAACTCAACAATCTTCTCACGCAGTTCCCCTTTCCTGCCGTCCAGTTCAGCAAGCCGTACCTTTGTCTCTTCAGTTTTATCGGTCGCGAATTTGGATTCGGTTTCCAGGTTGTTAATGTTACCCTCAATATCCCGGGTGCGGTTCTCCAGCCTGCGTATCTCGTCCTCTATCCGCTGCGCCTGCTCGTTCAGTTCAGGCACTTTTGAACCTTTTAGCTGCTCTTCAAGCTCTCCGGCCTTATCAGCAAGTTTTGCAATCTCCTGCTCAGCTGTCTGCTTGTCATCCTCAATGCTTTCCATTTCCCCACGCAGTTCAGCACGTCCGGCCTCGATCTCTACCCGTTCTGCTTCCTTCTCGGTAATCAGGGCAGTAAGTCTCTCACCCCGGCTGTTAATCTCTTCAATGGCCATTTGCTTTTTGGCAATCCCGGTTTCCAGCTCCCGCATCTCTGTCTGGACCGAAGCGATGTGACCCTCTACACTGTCCAGTTTGTTGATGGCGGCACTGCGCCTTGATTCGTATTCAGTTATCTGCTCGGCCAGTTTTATGATCTTATCTTCCTCAGTTGCTGCAAAGGACACACTGCTGCGGCCGCGACTGCCCCCTGTCATGGCACCGCTCTTCTCGACCACCTCCCCATCCAGGGTTACCATACGAAGCCCACCCATCAGCCGCCTTGCAGTTTCCAGGTCTTCCACCACAATGGTGTCCCTGAACACATAGTTGAAAGCGGGTTCGTATTTGGAATCATAATCCACCAGGTTAATGGCATAACCTATTACGCCCGGCATATTAGATACATCACGGAAACCTGAAGCACTTGACATCTTGTTCAACGGCAGGAAAGTAGCCCTGCCGCCCCGCTGGCGTTTGAGGAAAGAAATAGCGCGGGATGCATCTTCATCAGTATCCACCACAATGCCCTGCATACGCCCGCCCGCTGCCACTTCAAGTGCAATGGCATATTCCTGGTCCACCTTCCCCAGCTGGGCAATGGTACCGTAGATGCCAGGCAATTCCCTCATATCCTTGGCCTTTAGCACTTTCTCCACTGCATTGCTGTACCCGGATACTTCCTTAGCAGCCCTTATCCTGGCTTCAGCGGTCATATATTCCTGCTGTAATCCCCTCAGGGTATCATCCAGGTCCTTTTGCACGCTTTTAAGCTGTGCACGGTTGGATTCAAGGTCATCCATATCACCAGAGAGTTCGGCCATCTGCTTGTTCAGCCCTTCAATCTCCTGCTCAACATCTTCCCTGTCATCATCAGCAGACTTGATTTTGCGTTTAGAATCCTCAATCTCTTCCTCAATATCCTTAAGCTCTGCACTTCGCCGCCGCATGGCATCCAGCAGGCGGTCTTCCTGGCGCATCAATTCGTTCTTGCGGTTGCGAGCCTCTTCCAGGTCATCTTTCACCTGTGACAGTTCATCCCTGGTCTGGACAAAACGAGAATCCACTTCAGATATCTTACTGCGCAATATCAGCAGTTGGGTGCGCTGGTCCTCTATCTCGCTGGCAATACCAAGCTTGCGATTATTCTCTTCCTCTATCTTCGATGAGAGTTCGGCCATCTTCTCCTTGATACCATCGACCTCGATGAGCCCTTTCCTGCGCTGGGTGTCCATATCAGATATCTCTGATTCGGTAAGTGTGATGGTATTCTGGCTGAGGGCGATTTCACCTTTTATCTCCTCTATATGCCGCTTTATTGCTATCTGCTCGTCCTCGCCCATGCTGGTTATCTGCGTATTGAGGTCCTTGAGTGCAGATTCCAGTTCAGTCATTTTCTCCTGTTTTTCCTGGAGCAGTGCTTCAAGTTCGCTCTCACTCTCAAGACGTGAACTGATCTCTTCAACTATTTTATCAAATTCTTTTTGCGCATCCTTGAACTTGGAGAGCAGCATGTAGCCCTCGAACCGTAATTTCTCTTCCTGCAAACTCTGGTACTTCAGTGCCTGGTCCCGCTCACGCTGCAGTTTATCCAGCTGGGTGCCAACTTCTGCCAGAATGATATCCACCCGCTCGATACGCTCCCTGACAATATCCAGTTCACTCATAGCGCGGTCTTTCTTGTTATCGAATTCTGACACACCTGCTATTTCATCGATAATCTTGCGCCGTTCGTTGGCTGTCATCTGGGTTATGTTGGAAACATCGCCCTGCATCACCACATTATAACCTTCAGGAGTGATCCTGGCCTTGGCAAGGATGTTATGAATTTCGGTGAGACTTGCCGCTTTGTCATTGAAATAATAATAACTGTAATATCCCGCAGCGGTTTGGCGTACTTTCCGTGCAATCACCACTTCATCAGTATCTACCGGCATCTCGCGGTCAGAATTGTCGAAACGTATGATAACCTGGGCATAATCTGGCTTTTTATTCCCTTCCCCGTTATAGATAAGGTCAGTAAGTTTTTCAGCACGCATTGTCCTGGAACTGGAAAGACCGAGACAAAAAAGTATGCCGTCCACAATATTGGATTTACCGCTACCATTAGGTCCAGAGATGGTAGTAAAACCATCAAAGAAAGGAATCTTTACTTTCCTTCCAAAAGACTTGAAATTCTGGAATTCTATTTCTTTTATATGCACCTAATACCTCGTGATGCACTTAGGATGTTTTTTTCAAAGTTTTTCGTTATAATAGTGCTATTTCTTGTATTCGATTACGACATCTTCATCTTCTCTTGCTTCAACAATGATATCGTTTTTGCGTGATGACCTTGATGTGGTATTTTTTGCTATGATAATATCCTGATTACCTTTTTCTTTTGCAATATCTTTTCCAGGAACACGGGTGTCCTCACTCTCTGCAATGATATACTGGGATTTTGGCCCGGCATCTTCCTCTGGCACATCTTGTTTTTTGGTTTTTTGCGTGGTTTCATACCAGTTTGACAATGAATTTGTTTTATCTGCCTGGTCAACCGGCTGGGCTGAGTTTTCAACATAATTTTTCAGGTACATTTTTTTAAGGTCCTGAATAATGGTTTTCTGGTCAAGCAGTTCTTTCATTACACCGTCAAAGGATAATCCTATGTCTTTGACCTTTGTTTCAATTGCAGAAATCCTTTTATCAAAGTCAAGGTCCTCTTTCATGCCTTCTTTCAGTTCTGATATGATGGATTCCTTGAGGGAATCGTTAAGCTCACTAATCTCCCGCTCCTTGGCCACCAACTTCTGTTCCAGACGTTCAACCAGAATATCCCTATTTTCACTTATCACAAAATCCCCTCCATAAACTTCATATCTAATTTACTATGTGAGTCATGTTACTAAAATAATTTGTGGTATATATTTACAGTGATTTGGCCGCTCTTTAAGAAAGGCTTTAAGGTGATACTCGCTTGCGGTCTCTTGGGAACAGCACAACGTCCCTGATGTTATCTATATCCAGCATGGTCATGATAAGCCTCTCGGCCCCAAGTCCCCAGCCTGAATGTGGCGGGATGCCGTACTTGAAAGCTTTCAGGTAGAAATCGAATCCGTCAGGATTCAGGCCCTGGTCCTGTATGCGCTGGCGCAGCAGGTCGTGGTCGTGTATACGCTGGGCACCAGAGGAGAGTTCCATGCGGGGATGCATCATATCAAATGCTTTGGTCAGTTCAGGATTATCCTCATATGGCTGGGTGTAGTAGGGTTTGATCTCGGTGGGCCAGTCCTTGATAAAGTAATGCTCACCCATGACCTTGCCGATTACTTTCTCTGCATTGGTGCTAAGGTCGTCGCCCCATTCCAGCAGTTCCTTTGAGTGCTCGTTGTTGATATCAATGGCCTCGCCATAAGTCAGGCGCTTGAAAGGTGCTTTTGGAATATCAAGTTCTTTGCCAATGATCTTGAGACTGTTTGCGCAATTTTTGGCCACGCTTTCATAAACATGGACGATTAGGTTCTCCAGTATCTGCATTACATCCTCATGGTCAAGGAAACTGGCTTCGATATCGATACTGGTAGCCTCGTTCAGGTGCCGTGTGGTGTCGTGTTCCTCTGCCCTGAATATGGGCCCTATCTCGAATACCCGGTCCAGACCTCCGCTCATCATTATCTGCTTGAACAGCTGGGGACTCTGGTTCAGGAATGCCTCGGTATCGAAATATGTGATTGGGAACAGGGCTGTGCCGCCTTCTGTGGCAGTAGCAACCACTTTTGGTGTGTTGATCTCAAGGAAGCCTTCCTGCTCCAGGAAGTTCCTGACTGCGGACAATGTATGGTGACGTATCTGGAATACTGCATTGACCCTGGGGCGGCGCACGTCCATGAAGCGGTTGTCCAGCCTGGTATCCAGTTCGGCATTCACTTTGCCTGTGGTATCCATTGGCAGAGGTGACTGGGCAGGATTTAGCAGGTTGATGCGCGAAGGTACCAGTTCATAGCCGCCTGGGGCTTTTGCTTCCAGTTTGACAGAACCTTCCACGAGAATGACTGATTCGCGGCTCAAACTCTTGGCGGTTTCAATTACCTGGGGGTCTATGGTCTTCTTGAACATGGTTAACTGTGCCATGCCTTCGCGGTCCCTTAAGATAAGGAACATGATGCCGCCCAGGTCGCGTATCTCGTGGACCCAGCCTGCAAGTTTTACTATCTGGCCGTCCATTTCCCGGGTTACTTGTGATGTGTAGTGTGTTCGTCTGAATTCCATGTGTATACCTTTTGAAAATTAATAGGGAATTTAGTTATTGGTTTTGTTGTCCCTTGATGTATTTATTATATAATTAAACTGCGGTATATGGGCGGGAAAAGTAAGCTTGGGCATTAATTGTAATATCTCATAATTAAACGGCCTACTCAATTATTGATTTCAAATATTCTGCGTGCCCCGGCTGATAATATCAACATAGTTGGCAAAAAAATACTTTTTATATCTTTTCTTACCTGTTATTTCCCGTAAAATACCAATTTTTTCAAACCTTTTCACCAGTTCATTTACCGATACTGTGGAGATGTTCAATGTATCAACGATCTCGCTGCTGCTGACCAGTGGTCTGTCAAACAGGAAGTCCAGCATTTTCACAGCATAAATACTTGATATGGAATTTTCATACAATTTCAATATCAGGTCTTCCT
>QBUR01000169.1:9523-10669 GCA_013374385.1 Candidatus Methanocomedens sp.
TTTGCCTTATCGAAATAACCCATCCCACAAACAAACATTTTTTTCATAATGGGATCATCCAAATCAATATCAGGTCTTCCTTTAATTTGATTATCTCCCTGGCAGTATTTGCAGCCTCCTGTGAAGTTTCACTGACACCTGTTAAAAAGAACTTTATCCAATCTTCCCATGCCCCCTCTGTGCGCACCTTCATCAGCAGGTCGTAATACTCATTCCTGTTGTTTTTCAGGTAGAAACTCAAATACAACAGAGGTTTTGACAGTATCTCTTTGTAGACCAGATAGAACGAAATAAGTAGTCTTCCCATCCTTCCGTTGCCATCCAGAAACGGGTGGATTGTCTCAAATTGGGCATGGATCAATGCAATCTTGACCAGGGGCGGGATGTTATCTTTTATGTGGAAAAACCGTTCAATTTCTTCCATTGCAGGTTGGACCATATCTGGTGGCGGCGGGACAAAAGTTGCATCATTTACAGAAGCTCCTGGTGTGCCGATATAGTTCTGGAAAGCCCTGAATTCACCAGGGTCCAGGTTGGCACCTCTTGCCCCCTCCAGCAGTATTTTATGGATTTCTTTTATGAGCTCAAGTGATACGGGATTATTCTCCAGTTTCTCTATGCCATAATTTAGCGCATTAACGTAATTCACTACTTCCTTGATATCCTGTACATCGTCTTTTGGTGTCAGGTCAGCTTCAAATTCCAGGACTCCTTCCAGGGATGCCTGGGTTCCTTCTATCTGTGAACTCAAAAGTGCCTCTTTTTTCACATACATGGCAATGAACAGGTCAGGATTTGGCAGGACTGTGGTAATGCCATCCAGTCGTGCAAGATTTCGGTCTGCCTTTGACAATAGCGAATGAAGCTCGTCATCATATTCTATAGGGGGGTCAGGTGGCAGATTTTTCGGGATGAATGCACGATAACCGCCGGGCAGTAATTTGTATGTTCCAGCTCTGTTGTCCATAAGATAACCTTCCTTTACTTATCTTTATTATTCGAGTTCTAAGTTAAGTAGAGTTTGCTTAAAACGAGATATAACTTTCTAAGTTAAGGTGGATTACGTAAGATTATGTTGAAAATCTGGTATAATTCAACAACCGACAATATACTCTGAAGTATATTACTTGAAAGTATATAATTTTC
>QBUR01000168.1 GCA_013374385.1 Candidatus Methanocomedens sp.
CAAACAACAAAATTTTGATAAATCCAGTTCTGAATCCATTCATATCCCTCAAAAGGGGAGATTACATTTAAACTATTTAAATTTTGTCAATCGATCAGGGACACGACCGGTAATCTGGCATAGTATCACATCATTTCCTTTCAAATCTGCAACTACCAGGGCTGGACGCTTTTTAGACTGTGTTAAGTCTAAAAATGGGAACAGAAGGACAACAACGTCACCTTTTATAAATCGTGCCATGCTTCATCTTCTTCTTCTTTTAGCCAATCTTTTTTTAGTGAAGACTCACTGGCAATTGCAGTTTCAAGGCTTTCTTTTTGTGATTTAGTTTTCATAAAACGGATAAAGTCAAGTATTTCATCGAATAGAGTATCAGGAACGTGTTCGATTTCTCGCAGGATTATATCCCTTTTCGTTAAATTGACCATGATATCAAACTCATATTAATCTATTTAACCGTTTGATGATAAGATTTGTGTTTGTTCTATTTCATTGATTTGAGTGATAACTTTCGATGGTTTTGCAGAATATAACGATAAAATTGTTCAACTACAAACGCCATTGTCAGTTACTTTTCTTTCTTTGGCTAACCTTTTTTCCCCAGCACACCCGGCCACACCGCCAGCCCAATGATCAACGTCAGCAGAAGCACGAACACCGACCCTAGGTAAGTGTCATTAACCGTATAAGCTTCCGAAACCGCCATCCTGCCGGATGACAACACATAGAACACTGCTCCTGCCACCACCGCCGTAATCGTGCTATAAATAAAAGTATGTGAAAATTTCACAACCATAATCAAACCGCCTCCTGGCGCTTCAGTTTAAACCGCTTGAGCAGCAACGCATTCGTAGTCACTGACACCGAACTCATAGCCATGAACAGCGCCGCCAGTGCCGGAGCAATCAGGTACGGCCCGAACAGTCCCAGTGCAATCGGTATGCCCGCTGTATTATAGGCAAAAGCCCAGAACAGGCCCTGCTTTATCTTGCTCATAGTCCGCTTGCTCAGCTCAATGCTGGATACCACGTCGCGCAGGTCGTCCTTGATGAGCACTATCTGTGCCGATTCCATGGCAACGTCAGTGCCGCTACCAAGGGCAATACCGATATCGGCCTGCATCAGTGCCGGGGCGTCATTGATACCGTCCCCTACCATGGCCACCCTCCGGCCCTCGGCCTGAAGTTTCTTCACCTCGTCAGCCTTGTCCTGAGGCAGCACCTCGGACAGCACCCTGTCGATGCCCACCTGCCTGGCAATGGCATCTGCAGTACGCCGGTTGTCGCCTGTTATCATGACCGTGGTGATTCCCATCTCCTGCAGGTACTTCACAGCCTGTGCAGAATGTTCCTTCAGGGTATCAGCCACCGCAATGACACCCATGAGCTCGTTGTCTTTAGCGATGAGCATAGCAGTCTTGCCATCGTTCTCCATCGCTTCCATAGTATCATTCAACGGCGCCGGATCCATTCCATTATCAGTCATCAGCTTACGGGTACCCAGCAGCACCCTGCTACCCTCATACGTCACCTGGACACCGTGTCCTGCTATGGCATCGAAGTCCTGTCCGTCCGGGATATCAATTCCCCTGGCGGCAGTCTCTTTCACTATGGCCTCACCCAGCGGGTGTTCAGACCCCTTCTCGGTTATGGCCGCCAGTTTTAACACCGTATCCTCATCAATCCCAGCCACCGGCACCACGTCGGTCAGTACCGGTTCTCCCCTGGTCAGGGTGCCGGTCTTATCGAACACCACAGTATCCAGTTTCTGCGCCATCTCCAACGCCTCGCCGCCCTTAATGAGAATACCATTCTCGGCCCCCTTCCCGGTACCCACCATCACAGCAATAGGTGTGGCCAGACCCACAGCGCAGGGGCAGGCTATCACCAGGACGGTAATGGATATCAGCAGTGCCGCAAGGAACGGGCTTACAATCCCGTAATTGGCGGCTATATCAAAACTCGTAAATCCGATAAAGTACCAGTAAAAGAACGCCAGAAGAGCAATGGTCATTACTGTAACTATGAAATGCCCAGCCACAATATCGGCAATCCGCTGGATGGGTGCTTTGCTGGTCTGGGCATCCTCAACCAGTTTGATAATCTGGGCCAGCGCGGTGTCTGCACCCACCTTGGTAGCCCTGTACCTGAATGACCCGGTCTTATTGATGGTAGCACCGATGACCTCGCTGCCTTCATTCTTCTCAACAGGAATGCTCTCGCCTGTGAGCATGCTCTCATCAATAGCAGAACGCCCCTCCACCACGATACCATCCACAGGTAGTTTCTCACCGGGCCGGACCACTACGATATCCCCTGGCGTCACATTCTCAATAGGCACTTCTTTTTCAGTCCCGTCAACCAGTATCCTGGCTGTCTTGGCCTGCATCCCCATGAGCTTCTTGATAGCCTCTGAGGTCTTTCCCTTGGACTTTGCCTCAAGGTACCGTCCCAGTATAATGAATGTTATGAGCATCACAGAGGTGCCAAAATACTTGTACCCGAACCCGACCCCAAGGTCCATGAAGACACTGGCCGTGCTGATAAGATACGCTGCACCCGTGCCTGATGCGATGAGCAGGTTCATGTCAGTGGAGCCGTGAAGTAATCCCTTGTACGCTCCCGTAAAGAACTGGCGGCCCGGGAATATTATTACCAGGGTCGCAAATATGAACTGGAAATAATCATTGCCTAAAAAGCCCATAATTCCCGGCAGTGCATTCACCAGCGGAGCGATGTTCTGCCCCATCTCACCGATGGAGACCGGTACTGACAGGATAAGGGCAAGGATGAGGTTTCGTTTCTGGGACAATATCTCCTTTTCACGTGCTTCACGCTCCCTGTCCACATCCACACCTTTTTGCTCTTCGGCCTCATAACCTATATCGGTAACGGCTTTGATGATATCTTTAATTGACACTTTTGCTGAATCATATTCCACACATCCCTTCTCTGTGGTCAGGTTCACTGAAACATTAATGACACCGTCCAGTTTGCGCAGTTCTTTCTCAATATTCTGTACACATGAAGCGCAGATCATTCCTGTGAGGTTCAGGGTCACGCTGTCCTTGACAACGCTGTAACCCAGGTATGTGATGGTCTTTGCGAACTGTTCAGGGTTGACCTGGCCAGGATCGTATTCAACAGCGGCTTTCTCAGTGGTCAGGTTTACCACTGCTTTACTCACACCGGGTAATTTGGCCAAACCTTTCTCAATATTCTGAGCGCAGGACGCACAGGTCATACCTGTTACACCTATGGTGGTCTTCTGCACTTCGCCAGATGGGACAGGTGGTTTTCCAAGTTCAATTTCAGACGGTGATGTTGTGTTTTTGGATTCGTTTCCAATGGGCATGCTAACCATATCTTGAGTCATGAGTTTCATGCCATCTGGTGTGGGAACGGGACAGATCTCGCCCTCGTCCAACACCTGGTAATCGGCATCACGGACTGCCTGTTTGATCTGGTCAAGCTCGATCCTGGATGAATCATAGGAGATAGTGGCCTCACCGGCATCAAGGTCTAAGCTCACTGAGGTCACGCCATCAAGAACGGCAATGGCATCATGAACACGCGTTTGGCAGTGTTCGCATGTCATGCCTTCTACCTTTATCTTCACATCTTCCACACAAAACCTCCAGGTTAGCAATAAATTTATTGAGCTTTATCTTAATAAATATATCCCGCAGTTCTGCTGCGGTTGGGTGTGACGTCGCAACTTTTGAACAAAAATCAACAGACCATGTGTCTCAGTACTCATAGGGTTCTTCATCAATTCAGTAAAGGTTTATTCATCATTGACACTTGGTCTAATACAACGCTTATAGAACAGATAATATTTCATCTGCTATCTGCTTTGCGGCCGCTGCCGGGTCATCGGACTGGTAGATGCTCCGGCCCACAATCACATAATCGGCCCCTGCCTTAATAGTATCACCGGCACTGCCACCCTGTACACCAACACCCGGCGATATGATGGTAAGGTCGCCCACAACATTCCGTATCTGCTTCACACGTTCAGGCCGTGTGGCAGGTGCCACCACGCCCGTAACACCGCAATCAGCAGCCATCCGCGCCATATCCTCGGCAGGAGTGACCATAAAATCAGCCGCACCAGGATGGCTCATTTCAGTTACTGCAAACACATCACGGTTCCATTTTTCAGCCTCTACAACACATGCTTCAAGACTGTCCCGCCCTGTAAAAGCGTGAACTATTACCGCCGCCGCCCCTGCCCGATATGCCTGTTGCATTATCAGGCGGTCGGTATTGGGAATGTCAGCCACCTTGAAATCAGCAATTACCGGAACAAAACGGGCCAGGTCACTGATGATATCCACACCTGCTGCCAGCACCACCGGGTACCCCACCTTCACTGCATTCAGGTACGGTGCCGTTTTTTCAGTGATGGTCATGGCAGCATCCCTGTCTGTAACATCCATTGCAAGTATCAGTCGTGTATCTTTTTTCATTTAGTACCCCTTCCTTCTCCTCCAAGCCGGCTCCTGGCAGCAGCCACCATAATGGGCAGCGTAATAGTAGCATCACCGTACACTGTCATGGCCTTTGCATCCTCACCCACTTTGCCCCAGGACTGCGCCTCATCCAGGGTGGCACCGCTAAGTCCGCCTGAATCCGGCCGGTCAGTGGTCAACTGGATGGCATAATCAAAATCCTTTGGAGTGACCAGCATGCTCTGAAGGATATAATTCTTGGGCACACCGCCGCCTATCAGCAATGCACCGGCCCGCTTTGCATCATAGCATATATCCATGAACTCCCGCATATCTGCAAAGGCGTCCACCACCAGTTTCCCGGTCTGCTTGAACAGCCAGGCCTGCAGACCCACGATGGAATCCTGGATGGCCGGGCAATAGATTGGAATTTTGGCGTCATAGGCGCATTTTAATATGGAATCCTTATCTTCCAGCTTGCTCCCGATATGGGTAAGCAGTTCCCTGATAGAGATAGTCTGGCCTTCCAATTCTAAATATGCTGACTGCAGGAACTCTTCCACGTCAGTGAAATGTTCCTCTGGCAGGAACACGTCATATATCCTGTTCACCTGGTCATGTTTTAACTGGATATCGTCCACAAGGTCGGACCCCTTGAAGTGGTGCAGTCCCAGGCTTTCGATAATGTCATGAACCATGTTGGCGCCAGTGGTTACCAGCACATCGATATGGCCGTCCCTGATTAAACTGCTGACGATATTGCGCATACCTGCGGGTACCATGGCACCAGCAAGGCCGAAGAATTTAGTGCATTCACTATCCCCGAGCATGGCAGTGTAGATATCAACTGCTTCGGCCAGCCGGCCTGCACCGAAGGCGCAACCGCTTAATTGGTTGACCAGTTCGTCCACAGACATGCCCGGTGTTATGTGTGCGTGATTAATGGGTTGTTCAAGCCTGCTGTGGTGGTTTGGGTGGTTGAGTTTATCTCTATGGTCCATGATTACTTAAAAAATGTATTTTATTATAAGCTTGTCGCAGGCTAATCTCTACACTGTTTTCATATAAATTGGAAATTGTATCTCATATAACCCAATTCGTTATCGTTCGGGATACAATATAATGTTTCGGGCCTAATGACACATTATTTCAAAATGTTCCTGTAAGTATATTTTGACTCGGAACCTTCCGGGATCTGATCCAGATTGATAAGGAACTGGGGATCCTGCATCATACATAGGTTCCTGCGCTCTTTAAAATCTTTCAGTGACCTAATGGTCTTCCATGCGCCTGATAGTCCATTCTCATCCAACACATTCCCAAACTCAAAGGGCATGTAAGGGCATGCCTTAATTCCACCGTCCACGCAAACATGAGCCCAGCGTCTTCCAGCCATGCACCCCAGCATTTCGCCTTCAAAGAAGGAACTGGTGAATACTCTTGGGCCCGGCCCCGGCTGGTTGCATGTGCGGTGCATATCCAGTATTACCTGCCTGTCCTGTTCTGATATCACCGGGTCGCCGACGCGTTTGGCCACGCTTTCCCAGATACTGAATTCATGCACGCCCAACTCTCCTGCAAATTCATACAGGCCGGGCAGTTCATGCATACGGGCCGGCGAGATATGGGTGGTCATGGTAACCAGCAGTCCGGCATCCAGTCCCATCTTTATGGCATCCACGGCCCAATTATATGCACCTTCCAGCCGTCTGGTCAGGTTGTGTTTGGCCGGGTCCGTGCTGTAAATACTAATGAGCAAGCTATGAAGTCCTGCATCTTTAAGCTTGGTTGCCTTCTCAGGTGTCATCTCTGTACCCGGGGTGAATATATTGACGATGGCCTTATCCTTGTCCACATAATCCACCAGTTCGAAAATGTCATCCCGTAACAGAGGGTCGCCTTCGGTGAAAGTAATTATAAATGCACCCATGTCCAGTGCCTGGTCGATGATGCCTTTTATCTGGTCAGTGGTCATTTCCCCTTCGCCCTCGCTGACCGTGCAGTGTTCGCAGTTGCACTTGCACTCCCTGGTTAACTCGATGGATACGGTCTCTGGCACGTACTTTCCCAGCGCGCAGCTCACTTCTGCCCGTATCAGCCTGTTGAACACCTTACCTGGTATAGGCGGCAGCCATGTTGATGCGATTACTGAATCTTCATCAACACGGACAGGTTTCTCTTCCCGAAGCCGTTCATTGATACGGTTAAGAGCGGGTTTGCAGGCGACACTCAAGGCCCCTGAAGCCGTAAGCCGCATACCTCCGGCGGTTTCCATGTCTACGCTCAGGCCGGGTATTGTGAGTATATTGATCAATTCATCATCCATGCAGGAATTAATATGCTGAATTGATGATAAATCTTTGTTATTAACTCTAAAAACATCTTGTCCACGTATGAAGCCCGCAGGGCTTCATACGTGTGCGGCCCGCTACTGGCCTGAGTAAGTGTTGGCTCGATATTGACCTCATTATGTTATTCCATTACAGGCTCGGCAAAGACCACAGTACCTGATATCCGTTTGACCTTGGCCTTGACAATTTCCTGTTTGGTTGCGCCCGTAATATAAACAATATACTTGTCCACTTTAGCAATACCGTCGCCCTTAGAACCCACACTCTCGATTTTGAACTCGTAGACCTCGCCTTCTTCCAGCGCATCTCTCTTCTTCTCCATCGTAGCTTTTCTCTTCCTGACCGGTCGGTGAGCGCCACACGCATCGCACTTTAGCATCATTACACGGTCAGACTTTACCAGTTTAGTATCAGGGCGGCCACATTCAGAGCATTTTACATATTCATCAACATAAGATTCAATCTGCTCGGCAATAGCCTCAACACTGAACTTGCCCTGGAAAACAGCATGTTGGCCGTTAATCTTGGCAGCAGTTCCTAATTCCCTGGTAAGGGACTTCATCAAGTGGTCAGGGTCCCTGTTCAGCACATCCGCTATCTGATTGAAGTTCTCAAGAATAGTAGCTTTTCCTTCCGAGAACGTCTTTGGCTCCGGTATTACGAACCTCTCATTAGTAGTCTTGATGTCAGGCATTAATTTATACGCCCGGTCCAGATACGCTTCGTAGTCACCCATTATTTCACATCGATATTTATTACAGCAAACACTTATTAATTTACCAGTTCCTGTCCCTCATCAACCACAATCTTTACCGTGGTTGAGAGTTTCATTCCGCACCGCCTGAGTGCATCTTTAGCGGTCAGGAACCCTTCCTTCTCAGTTGAGATAGTAAAAATCTTCTGACCTTTTCTGACCTTTGCCGTAATTCCTACAGCTTTACCGAAAGCCTGGCGCATACCCTGGCTGACCCTGTCAGCACCCGCGCCAGTAGCCTGTTTATTCTCTCTTATGACCTGGAATGGATGTACCCTGAGCTTTATGTGGAAGTTCTGCACTCCCAGCATCTTGACCAGAAGCCGGTTAGCAGTAATCCTGCCCGCTTCCAGTGCACCGTCACGAATCTGGCAAGATTCACCAGCTACCAGTGATAACTTAACAGGGAACTCTGCCTTAAGATTCCCCATATCATAATGTACGATTTTATTCCCTGGTACACCACCCATATATTTCCTTTTGGTGTATGCCCTTCTGCTGTTGTAATTACGAAATGTCTTTGCTGGTCTTTTTCCTACCATGATGAATGTCCTCTGAATTAAATCTAAGAGTATGAAATTTAGCAATAATATGCGGTTTCCCTTAAGAACCTGACGGCTTATAAGCTTTTGGAGACGTGCAGCATTTTATGTATCGTAGCTGCTGTACCCTTACTAATGCCTGATAACTGTTCCAGTTCAACAAGAGTAGCTGCCCTGATACCATCAACTGAACCAAACTGCCTGAGCAGCATTTCTTTACGTTTTTTTCCTACACCCGGTATCTCGTCCAGTACCGATGACCTCAGCCGCGAAGACCTGCGGCGGCGGTGGTGCGATATGGCAAACCTATGTGACTCGTCCCTGATATGTTTCAGCATGGTAAGCCCCGGAGAGTCAGCAGGTAGTATCAACGGAATCTCACGCCCCGGTACGTGGATACTTTCAAGCTGCTTAGCTAATCCTATGACAGGAATATCCAGACCCCATTTCTGAAGTGCACCGATGGCCGCACTTAACTGTGCGGGCCCGCCATCCACTACAATGAGGTCCGGCGTTTCATCCCTATTATTTTCATTTCCCCCATATTCCTCATTCCTCCCATATTCTTCCTTCTTCTCCCGCCCACCACCGCTAGCAATTCGTGCCAGTCGTCTGGAAATGACTTCCCCCATCATGGCAGGGTCATCAATACCTTCCACGGTCTTGATATTAAAATGTCGGTAATGCTGCTTATCAGGCCTGCCCCCGGTAAACACCACCATGCTGCCCACTGCATCAGTGCCTCCAATATTGGAAATATCAAACGCTTCCACTCGCTGGGGCAGATTTTCCAGATCCAGCAGACTTTTAAGTTCAATCAGTGCGCCATGCCCGGACTTTTCCCTTTTATCATCCTTGAGTAAGCTCATGGTAAGCAGTGACCGGGCGTTCTTGTATGCCATATCCACCAGTTCTTTCTTACGTCCCCTGCCAGGCACTATAATGTCCAACTTCCCTGCCGCCATGTCCTGCAGCCATTCCACCACAGTATGGTCATCGGGCAGTATATTCAGTGAAATATCCGCAGGTACGGGTGCATCACAGTAATATTGTGTTAGAAATGCACTCATAACTTCCCCTTCATCAGCGTCCCTGGAATAAAGCGTGAACTCAGAGCGTCCCACCAGGCTGCCGTCCCTGATATAGAGTACCTGTGCGGCGGCGGTCTTATTGGATACAGCCACAGCCACCACATCCCAATCATCAAACCCGCCCGTGATGTGCTGCCGTGCCGATACAGTATAGTTTATGGCCTGTAACTGGTCACGTATCACTGCAGCCGATTCGAACTCCTCCTGCACAACATACTGTTGCATCCTTTCATCCAGCTTGTACACCAGTTCTTCATTTCTGCCTTCCAGGAACCGGATAGCATTATCCACATTCATGCGGTACCTTTTTTTATCAATCATCCCGCTGCAGGGGGCATTACACAAACCCATCTGGAAATTGAGACACGCTCTTCCCGAAGTCGTTATCTTCTTTTTACACGGACGGATCTTGAATATCTGGTTGATAAGTTTAAGGGTTTCACGAACTGACCGGGCGCTGGTATATGGTCCGAAATACCTGCCCCCATCCTGTAGTTTCCTGCGTGTGAGGAATATCCGGGGAAAATCTTCTTTAACTGTTATCTTGATGAACGGATATTGTTTATCATCTTTCAGGCACACATTATAACGAGGTCTGTGTTCCTTGATAAGATTGGATTCCAGGATCAGTGCGTCCAGTTCAGTGGGCGTAACAATATATTCAAGGTCTGAGATGGAGCTAACCAGTGCCCTTGTTTTTGCATCCTTTTCAGTGCGCCCAAAGTACTGGGAAACCCTTTTTTTAAGGGACAGGGCCTTACCCACATAGATGATATTGTCACCCTTATCTTTAAATAAATAGACTCCGGGTGAGTCAGGTAAAAGCGCTCGCTTTTTCATAACTTCATTATATATGCAGGGATGACAAAAAAACCTTAGGTCGATTATGAGTTTTACTGTTCCTGCATCTCCTTAAGCCACTCCGGAGTTTCATCTTCCTTTTCTTCATCTCCATCTTCTCCATCCTTTTTATTATTCTCGTTTTCCTGTTCTTTATCTTGATCTTTCTTGTCTTCTTTATTCTCTTTCTCATCATCACCACCACCATCTTTTTGCTGGTCTTCTAGCATTTCTTTTGCTAAGGCAAGATTGTAACGAGTTTCCTCATCTTTAGGGTTGCTCCGTAAAGCATTTTTATAAGCTTCTACTGCTTCTTGGTATTTCTTTTCATTCATATAGGTATTCCCTAAATTATGAAATGCTTTATGCTTATCATCCTTTAGATCCGCAACAGATGCTGCTTGCTTAAAAC
>QBUR01000167.1 GCA_013374385.1 Candidatus Methanocomedens sp.
ACCTTATGATACACTTTGTATAAAGCCCTCAACCTATCGCCTTTGACCTGGCTGGGCAACCCCCGCTTTAGGGTTTATGTACCTCAACATTGGAGTTTATGTACTACCACATTGAGGTTTATATTTTTATTCCGTGCGCTTGAGCGTAGCGAAACGCACACTTCGATCGAACCTTGTAAGGTTCGACTGCGGCAACAGCCGCTTTAGGGTTTGTGTACCACAACATTTGGTTTGCGAATGCATAATAGCTGCATCCGGCTTAACCCATGGCTCATCCTATGGATTTGAGTATCTCGTTTAACCTTCTTGCCTTGTCAATGATAGTATCAGCACCCTGGATTACCAATTCCCTTGCAGGATATGAACCATCAGATTCAGCAGTGAATATGAATGCACTAGTATCTTCATCCACAGTGATAGCATTTATATCACAGGCATCCACACAAAGTTTGCACAGGATACATTGCAACGGGTCCTTGACAATGACTTCATCATTTTCTATCCTCAGTATATCTCTGGGACATTCCTCCACGCACTTCCCGCACGCATCACAGCTTTCACTGAATGTAAACACTGGCATATTCTTATAACCACATGCTACACCTGCCTGGTATTTGACATGTTTGCGCCCGGTACCAAGTTTGGCAATAGCCTCAAGCACCAGCTTTTGCCGCTCTTTCAATTCAACGATAGGAATCTTATCTTCTGCCACGCCAACCTTAGGATCACTGGACTGAATATCACCTGAATACACCATAATGGGGCCTTCTGCACTCAGGTTCAGAGTAAGCTGACATTTGGTACAACCCTCGCCCTGACAGTCGCACTCATCAGCAAATACATATGAATCAAGGTCAGTGATGAGGGGAATGAGCCCCATGCGCAGACCCAGCTGCTCATCGAACAGCACGGACGTGTTGTCGTAGATGTTAATATAATCTATCGCCATTGTAGGGACTTCTGAGAGCATACTTTTACGCAGCCCGTTGGCAATAGCAGGATTAACACCTTTTAACACAAACCTGGCTTTGTCATCAGATAACTCTATAATATCTACTTCCATCCTCTGCCTCTCTTATACTCTTCGGCCCCTACGTCCGCCTTTAGCTTTGGTTCCGTCATGTGGTATCGGTGTGACATCTTCAATCCGCCCTATCCTGATACCCGCCCTGGCAAAAGCCCGTATGGCTGCCTGAGCCCCGGGACCCGGACTTCTCAGTTTGTTACCACCCGGTGCCCTGACCTTGACATGGAGACCCAATATACCCTTGTCAATGAGCTTTTCAGCCAGCTGGTTCGCCATTTGCATAGCAGTATAAGGTGAACTTTCATCCCTGGCTGCCTTGACCACCATACCACCGCTTATCTTGGCGATGGTCTCAGCTCCGGTCACATCGGTTATGGTGATTATGGTGTTGTTGAATGATGCTTGTATATGGGCAACTCCCCATTTTCCGTCTGTCATAATCTCATACTCCAAATAATTATATTAAGGCTTATCGGCGGCCTCTGCGCTTGCCTCTTCTGCGGTCATCCTGCACTTCCTTGATCTGCTGGATCTCTCGCTTAACGATCTCTACCGGACGTTCCGGATGATTCTCTTTTTGCATTGGTGAGTTCACGTAGTAACCTATCGTAAGTTCCTCATCCTTCGTCACCAAATAACTGGGAATCGTTATCTTCTTCTCGCCCACTGTGATGTGGCCGTGTGTAATGAACTGACGTGCCTGTTTCAGGCTGTTAGCAAAACCCTGCCTATACACCTGGGTCTGGAGCCTACGGTCCAGGAAACTCTTGGTGTCCAGTGCAAGGATATTATCAAGGTCAGCCTCTGCTGAGAGAATACCATACCGCTTTAGCCTGTTTAGGATGTCTTCACTCATCTGATATTTATGGCCAGTTAATTCGCCCTCTGTAGTCTCTGCCAACAATTGCATGGCAGAGCGGCGGTAATTTCGAAGAGTACTTTGGGCTTTCCATACCTCACGTTTATTTCTCAGCCCGTATGACTTTAAATATTCAAGTTCTTCCGTCATCCTGACAGATTGCCATGGATGCTTTGGGGTCTCGTATGATTTAGTGTTCTTACCTGGATATCCCATGCTTGTCACCGCCTATCGTGATTTCCTCTTAACACCCACACTGAGTCCCCTTCTACCAGTAGACCGGGTTCTCTGACCTCTCACTTTATGCCCGCGCTCGTGCCTTATACCTTTATATGAACGGGTCTTTTTGAGTGTGTTCAGGTCTTCTATTTTAACAAGCAATACATCGGTGCCGAAAATATGCTTATCATCACCAGTTAAAGGATCCTTGCGCCTGTTCAACATCCATGTAGGCAGGATACTTTCAATATTATCGACAGTTTTTTTCAAGGCCTCAATCTGTTCATCTTCCAGATATCCAATAGTTGCCTTTGGGTCCACGCCGGATACTACAGAAATAATGCGCGCTGAACGTCGATTTATACCCTTTATGCCTGTAAGTGAATATTGTACGCTCTTTTTTCCCTCAAGATCAGTGTTAGCGACACGTACAATATGTTTAATTTCATCTGCTTCAGTATTATCTTTCTTTTTTGCCATATATTATCCTCCGATAGGAACCATTTCCCATAGCCTTGGACTGTGTGTCCGACGCCACCCAATGTATTAATGGGTGCGGTGTTTGGAATACACCCCTTAGATGCATTGCTACTTAAAAAACCTTGTGTATCCTTCAAACGATGGAATACAGCACATAATCCATATCGATCGAGCTGGTATATCCAGCATTCCCGGTCTCCTCTAAGGATGTCACCATTTGCAAATGCCCTGCACCACAACAACTGTTACCGCAGCCATGCGGTCAAGAAGAAGTTCACAATAAATAATGTTGCTTACCACTATGGAATGCCTCTATCAAAGAAGTGTCAAAAATGTCATTCTCTTCCAATTCCTGTCCAATATAACCCAACTTCCTCAACACCGGTACAAACGCCATAGCAGACTCAATATACTCCCTTGGAAGCGCAGCACAGTACCGGGGAGAGATATGGTAAACCTCCCTGATAAAATCCTCATCCACCACCTCAACCATTTCAGCCACCAAACGGGCCGCCCTCCCATGCTCATTCCTTATAAGATTCGAAGCATCCTCATGAAGCCGCAGGAAATCCTCCACTAGCCCGGCCTGCCCTTTAAGCAATTCCCGGGACACAATAATACCATAACTTGGGTTCCATGGCCATAGTGCTGATGGCGGGACTACCACTTTTACACCACATGCACGCCCGGCAACCACGGACAGCGGCGGTGTACCAATAGCGGCGACAACCTCTCCATCTGCCAGGGCATCTGGAATAAAATCAGCCCAGGGGTAGTTCCTCACCTCAATTGAACCGGCCAGGCCTTGACTGGCTAACAGGTCCCTTATTATCACATCGTGTATAGAACCAGATGGCGGACAGCCAATAGTTCCTCCCTTAAATTGCTCAAGAACAGATGCCATATTACCGCCCATCTCATCAAGCGTCCTGCTCTGTGGGGGGCCTATCATCACCGTCCCCTCAACATGACCGCCGCCCACACATATTATAAGTACCCCCTTATCAATACCTATCATCACAGGGGGCAGCCCGATATAACCTATATCGACCTCCCCTTTTGAGAGGGCTTCAACAATGGCCGGGCCGCCACCGAACATTTTCCATTCCACGGTAAGTCCAAGTTTTTCCTCCAGCCATCCCGTTCCCATCAAAATAAAGGAAGTGTGGTATAACGTGGAGAGATGCCCGATACGCAATATATTATCGTCTCGCATACTATCCTCTTATATCAATAACAAGATAACTTTTACCCGGTTCTCTTCAACACATTGGTAGGTCGCTCCCGACAGATATCCTGGAATAGAACAGGTATTGCTGGGCATATCCTGCATAGTCACCGAAATAACTGCGCGCAAACTGGCCAATAGTATCATTCAACCGGCTGGCGGGACCATCCAGATACTGCCCATAATGCTCCTTCATCACAGAGTGGATATGGGTATCTGTGGGAAAAGATTCCAGTTTATCATATGCAAATAGCAGCACGCAGTCAGCAATCTTAGGCCCGATGCCCCGCACACCCATTAACAACTTGCGGGCTTCTTTGTACTCCAGTTCAATAGGCACCTCCAGGTCAAGCTCGCCCCTATCCACAAGCCTGGCCACTTCAAGAATGTAGCGGGCCCGAAAACCCAGTTTGGTCTGCCGCAAATGATTTTCTGTAGTATGTGCCAAAGTTTCAGCCGATGGAAATGAAAAATGTCCGCCAAGGTCATCGCCATACTGCCTGCACAGATTGGAAATTGAATCCTTTATGTTGGGTATGGACTTACAGCTTGAGGCCATATACGAAACCAGGCACTCCCAGGGTTCCTGACGTATCAGATGCAGTCCCAGGTATTTTTGAATTAGCCCGTCCATCACAGCATCCCTGTTTATGGTGTCGTAAATCCGGAACATATCATCATCAAGCCTGAAATATCGCAGTATACTATCCGTGCTAAGACCTGTCTGCACCTCCAGTCTCCCATCTACCTGACGTGCATGAATAACATGTCCTGCGACCACGCCAACCCACCATTCCCCGGTACGCTGCCATCTGAACACCTGGCCGCAATCAAGCGTATAATCAAGGTTGAAATTACTGGTACTGATATACATGTTCAAATTGATACCTGATTAAATAGTTGTAACTCTAAGGTTTTTGCTTAATTTCTGTTTGGCATATATCGTGCGCCATTATATATTTTACCATAAACCAAAATATACATATTATCAGGTCAAACACATCTCCTGAATGAATCCCCGCACAGTCCAGTTCATCAAATCCAGATTCCAGGAACACTACCGTAAGGACCCGGTTTTGTCCCCGCCAAATATGGAACAGCGGGAATGGGGATTCTTAATGTTCGACCCGGCATCAGGCATGCGTAGGCACAAAGGCTTTGGCAGCACTGCTGAAATGCAGGAATATATCCAGGCTATGGTTCCAGCCCATGTGTACCATTCCGCTGCTTATTATGAACATCCGGCTGCTGGGACCATGATGGAAAAAACATGGCTGGGCGCAGACCTGATATTTGATATTGATGCCGACCACCTGCCTGTGAAAACTGATTCATTCAAGGAGATGCTTGATTATGCAAAACAGGAAATCATTAAACTCATAGGTTTCCTGCTGGATGATTTCGGGTTCAAGGAAGACAGCCTGCACATCGCCTTCTCGGGTGGCCGGGGATACCATATACACGTACATGACCCCAGGCTATTGACACTGGACAGTGCCCAGCGCCGGGAGATTGTGGATTACTTAAGCGGCACCAGTCTGGACATTGACCATCTCTTCCGGAAAAAATACGTTGTGGGTGATGATAAGAAATCAAAGACCCTTGAGTTCCCGTCACAATCCCAGGGTGGATGGGGCAGACTGGTGAACCGTGAGCTGATACGGCACCTGCAAGTGCTGACCAGTGATGAAAATGCAGAACAAAAACTCATGGAATTTAAGAAAATCGGGAAGAAAAAAGCTCTTAAGATTATAGATACCCTTAATAGTCCGGAACATTTGGAACGACTCAGGAATGGTAAATTTGACGCATTAAGTTCAATCCCTACAGAATTCTGGGATGATGCCCTGCACCAGATAGTGGGCGGCATTCAGGCATATATTGACGAGCCTGTGACTGCTGACATAAAACGCCTTATCAGGGCAGCCGCATCTCTGCATGGTAAATCAGGCATGAAAGTCGTAACGCTTACAGTGGATGAACTGGACAAATTTGAACCCCTGGTGGATGCTGTGGTTTTTGGGGGTAATGAGATAAAGCTAAATGTTACCAAACCTACTACAGTTGAGATGATGGATGAACATTTCAAACTGGAAGAAGGAGACCAGATACTGCCCGAATATGCAGCCATTTATTTAATGTGCAGGGGCGGCGCTGAATATGCAGGAGGCATGAAGTGAAATACGAAGAGCTTACCCGCATACTGGAAGAGGAAAAGAAAAACACCCTGTCCAGAATATTACCTAAATTTTATTCAGATGTAAATGAGTACATCAAGGAACTGGAAACAGCTGACCAGAATATATCTAAAAGACACTCTGAAGAAGCCGTACTTATCCAATATGAGATAAAGAACGCCTTGTCCACCATTGATAAAATATTCAAGAAACGTACCCGCAAGATTATCAAGATTGCCTCAGCCAGGGCCTTTTCAAAAACACCTGAAAATATCATCCACGATATTGAGCTTATGACCCCCCAGGAACAGGAGGTCTACCACCAGATGCGCAATGCTATCATGAAGTATAAGGATGAAAGTATTGACCCGATAGTTGGAAGTGATAACGTAAAGGTGCCCGGCATCGCTCCACAGGTGCAAGATGCAATCACAACTCCCCCTGCTGATGATAAGGACACACCACAGGCCAGTGAAGAAAATCATTCGACTGCCCCGGATGAAAATCCGGACACGCCCCAACCTGATAAGATTGAAGTGGCTGCCCCTGCCATACCAACTGAAGAAGTAATCCCTTCAGAGATAAAAGTGAATACTGGAATAGAATCGGAAAAGATAGTGGAAAATGAAGTGCTTGAACCACCTGCCACTAACTATTCCCCTCCGGTCCGGGATGAAGCCCCGGACAAAAGCAGTGAACCTGGAAATCAGGAATCCGTGGAATCGGGCAAAAATGATATAAATAAGGAATACATTGTTGTGCGATTACTGAAGGACATCCCCGAATTTATGGGTGCTGATGGAAATACATATAATCCCGGTGCTGACGACGTGGCTGTTTTACCTAAAGTAAATGCAAGAGCCCTCATAAAACGTAAAGTCGCTGTCCAGATAGAAAGTCCCTGACAATTTACATATAATACTAACAAAGGATGAACCGCGTATGAAGATGCCAACTAAGTTTAGGACACATTGCCCCTTTTGCAAGACCCATACTATCCATACCGTGGAGAGGGTCAAGAAAGGAAAAGCGTCGTCCATGACACGAATCACCAGACAGAAACACAGACAGACAGGAATAGGTAATTCAGGAAAATTCTCAAAAGTGCCTGGCGGGGACAAACCCACCAAGAAAGTGGCATTGAGATATCGATGTAATATATGCAAGAAAGCTTACCAAAAGAAGTGTTTCAGATCAGGAAAATTCGAACTTAAGGATTAAGGAGTGAAAAATTAATGCTGCAAGAACCTAAAAGCAAATTTCTCAAGGTCAAGTGTAATGACTGTGAGAACGAACAGGTGATTTTTGGTAGTGCCAGTAGCAAGGTAGTATGTCAGGTATGCGGGCGCACACTGGCAGAATCCACTGGCGGAAAATCAATTGTCAAAACGCAAATTATAGAAGTGCTTCAATAATTATCGGTGTAAAATATGGAACGTAAAGGCTGGCCAGAACATGATGAATTAGTCGTCTGCAGTGTGATGGAGGTAAAGGACTTTGGTGCATTTACTCATCTGGACGAATACGGACAAAAAGAAGGCCTAATCCATATTTCTGAAGTGGCTTCCGGTTGGGTCAAATATATCAGGGACCATGTGAGAGAAGGGCAGAAGATTGTCTGCAAGGTCGTGAATGTAGACCCGAACAGGCAGCACATTGACCTGTCTTTAAAAGATGTTAACGAACACCAGCGCCGGGAAAAGATACAGGAATGGAAGAACGAGCAGAAGGCTGAAAAGTGGATTCAGTACGTGGCCGATATCAATAATATCAGCCCCGAAGACCTGGAAAAACTTGTCGACCTGCTCTATGATGCATATGATAGTGTGTGGGATGCCTTTGATGAGGCAATGCGAGACGGACCAGAACCACTCATTGAAGTAGGAGTGGACGAAAAGTATGCCCAAAGCATAAGTCAGATTGGTGTCGAGAATATCAAGATACCCCATGTGGAAATATCCGGGTATGTTGATTTAACATGCCCACTTCCTAATGGAGTGGACGTCATCAATAAATCCTTAACGGCTGCAGTCAAAATTAAAACTGCTGAGGATGTATCAGTGGATGTCAGTTACGTTGGGGCGCCAAGATACAGAATACATGTTATTGCTCCAGACTATAAAAAAGCTGAGAGCGTATTGAAATCGTCGGCCGATGCTGCTATTACAATTGTAAAGAAATCAAAAGGTACTGGCCTGTTCAACAGGCACAACGAAGCAAAAGCTTAGGTGTGGCATGGGACAGCATATCAACAAATGTGCACAATGCAGTAATTATACTCTAAAAGACAGCTGCCCTCTTTGCGGTGGCTCAGCGATCAATCCCAGACCTGCACGGTTCTCACTTGAGGACAGGTACGGAAAATACAGGCGCTTATTAAAGGCCCAACAGTAAGAGAATTTGATGTGCATGAAAGAAACTATTGTTAAAATACTTGGAAAAGTTGAACTTGAAGACCCCATCATGATAGAAGGACTACCAGGTGTAGGCCATGTGGGGAAACTGGTCGCTGAACACTTAGTGGAAGAGTTGGATGTTGAAAAGATAGTTGAGATATATTCACCACATTTTCCACCCCAAGTGCTTGTTAAAGATGATTTTACAGTCCATCTGGTGAAGAACGAGATATATGCATGCAAGTCTGAGGACAAACAAGATATGCTCATCGTAGTGGGTGACCACCAGAGTGCTACCAATGAAGGACATTATGAGATTAGTGGCATAATCCTGGACATTGCAGAAGAATACGGTGTAAAGCGCATATATACTCTTGGCGGTTATGTTACAGGACAGCTTGATGAAAAACGCACCGTGCTGGGTGCTGTGAATAACACTGATCTGGTCGAGGAAATGAAAGGACATGGTGTGGAGTTCAAGCAGAATGAACCAGCCGGGGGTATTGTAGGCGTATCCGGCCTGCTGCTGGGTATGAGTGAACTCAGGAATATGGATGCGTTATGTCTTATGGGTACCACTTCAGGTTATCTTGTTGATCCAAAGAGTGCTCAGGCAGTCCTGGCAGTCATCAGCAGCGTGCTTGACCTTCAAATAGATTCCCAGGCCCTTGAAGAGCGAGCAAAGGACATGGAGCGTATCATCGCCAAGATTGTAGAAATGGAACAGATGCAGGTCCAGACTGATATGGGTACAGATGATGACCTGAGATATATAGGTTAATCGAAAAACTTTAAAAAAAGTGGGAATGGGTGCCCTTTTCAGCACACCCATATTCGTTTTTTACCCGGCCATGGTTAGGTATTCAGCCATATGGTTGAATATATCGTTCTTATCAAGGTTTGTAAGGCAGGAGATCTTCTCTGCCAGATCGATAGTATTGAGGTTATGGGTTCTATTTAACTCAAGCACCACAAACATTGCCATGGTGATTTTTTGGTCTGGTTTCATTAAATGCCTGAAGGAATTACGCAGTTTGTTAACAACGTAATCCTTGCCCTCAACTGACCTGATCACTTCGTACTTTTTCACCATTTCGAATATTTTTTCTGAATGATCCATATCCAATGCACCTCGTTTTATTTTTTCAAATTATTTTTTAGAATTGCCTGGATTAGTACCGGTTGATTCTCTGTTACCAGTGTTTGAAGACCCGTCATCTGGTTTCTTGCTCATATCGGTCTGGTTGAAGTTTGCCTCCAGTTTCATGCTATTGTTTAGGGCAATCTTTAACGCTGTACTCTCGTTGGCATTTTTCGTCTGCAACTGAATCAAATTATTGATCTGCACCTGATGACCAGGCATCATCTGTTGGGCATTCTCAACGTCTGGGTTGCCTTCACCTAAGCCACCGACTGTTGTTTCGATGTTTTGTATCTTTTTATTATAATACTCTAGGGCAATAGCTGCACCCTTGCTATTCCCTTTTTCCATCTCAGCACTGGCCTCGGCTAACCTACGATCGGCCGCTAAACTTTGTTTTTTCAGACGTTCTGAAGCGTTAGCAGTAAAGGCCTGATCCATATTCTCTAAGCCTATCTTGAGCCCGTACAAGAAATGGTGCGGTCCTATAAAATCTCCAAAATAGCTCTGATTGTGCTCATAACTGTAATTAGAACTATAATTGTACGGAGTCTCACTGGACTCAACGTCATCTGCTGACACACTGCCTACACACATTACAAGGCTAAGACACAGCAACAATGCAATTTTAATATTCAGTTTCATTTTTTTCACCTCTGTATTAACACAACTGTCATCACTTTTGTGCCAGATAAATGGTTGACCCGTTTTTATATAAGCATTACTACTGTCTTAAAAGTATTGAATTGTTCAATTCGGTACTGAATGTTCCTAATCCGTTTAAAATCGTCCAAAACATTAAAATAAGCCCAAATA
>QBUR01000166.1 GCA_013374385.1 Candidatus Methanocomedens sp.
CATCATCGATAATCTTACCGACAATTTTTGAAAAATCCTTAATATTCTGCCGATCTCCTTCTGTCGATGCCAGAAAGTACATTCCTTTTTTGTTTTCCAGAAATTTCAGCATAAGCTCGGTTTTACCAACACGCCTCCTGCCGTAAATGACAATGAATTCAGAAGACTTGCTTTTATACCTGGTTTCAAGGAATTGTAACTCGGTTTTGCGGTTAACAAAGTTTTGTTGAGACATAAGTAGTATACTTTACTCTCAACGATTTATAAATTCCTGTGGTTCACCAACTGCCAAAGTTGAACGGATTTTAATGCCTTTTATTCATTGGGCATACAAATCCTATTGAAATCCGTATTTTAAATAGCCTACAATGAACCAAAACGTAAAGATGCCGGAACATCACAGGCAATAATGCAGCCCAGGATGCATATATCAAAATCGGCACCAAATTATTACTCCAACATCCCTTCTTAAAAGTCCATATCAAAAGAGTATTAAATCATAATACCTATCCAAAAGAAGGTGAGAAGATGCCCAAACGAGAGGATATTCACAAAGTACTAATTATAGGGTCAGGCCCCATCGTCATCGGCCAGGCCGCTGAATTCGATTATTCTGGTACACAGGCCTGCAAGGCACTGCGCCAGCTAGGGTTTGAAATTGTTCTGGTTAATTCCAATCCTGCCACCATAATGACCGACCCTGAGATGGCAGACACGACCTACATCGAGCCGCTAAACATTGAAACCCTGGAGATGATCATTGATAAAGAGCGCCCTGACGCCCTGCTGCCCAACCTGGGCGGCCAGAAAGCACTGAACCTGTCCACTGAGCTTCATGAGAAAGGTATTCTGGAAAAATACGGCGTAGAGGTTATAGGGGTGCAGATCGATGCCATCAAACGGGGCGAGGACCGTACCACCTTCAAGGAAACTATGGACAGTATTGGCGTAGAGACTGCACGCGGTGAAACAACCTTCATTGTCGAAGAAGCAGAGAAAATCGCTAAGGATATTGGCTATCCTGTTGTCATTCGGCCTGCTTACACCATGGGCGGGACAGGTGGCGGGTTTGCCTACAACGTGGATGAACTTCGCACCATTGCCGCCAGGGGCATTTCGGCCAGCCTCATCGGCCAGATACTTGTGGAAGAATCAGTGCTCGGCTGGGAGGAACTTGAACTTGAAGTGGTAAGAGATGCCAACGGCAACAAGATCACTGTATGTTTCATTGAGAACATCGATGCCATGGGCGTACACACAGGAGATAGTTTCTGTTCTGCACCCATGCTCACCATTGATGAAACGCTTCAGGCACGTCTACAGGATTATTCATACCGTATCGTGGACGCCATCGGCGTCATCGGCGGCACTAACGTCCAGTTCGCCCATGACCCCGAGACCGGCCGCGTGGTCGTAATAGAGATAAATCCGCGCACATCACGTTCTTCTGCCCTTGCCTCCAAAGCCACAGGATTTCCGATCGCGCTGGTTTCCGCTAAACTGGCAGGCGGCCTGCTGCTTGAGGATATCCCTTACTGGCGTGACGGCACACTTGAAAAGTACACACCATCAGGCGACTATGTGGTTATAAAGTTCGCACGCTGGGCATTTGAGAAATTCCCCGGCTCCATCGACAAACTGGGTACCCAGATGCGTGCAGTCGGCGAGGCCATGAGCATCGGCAAGAACTACAAAGAAGCGTTCCAGAAAGCCATCCGTTCACTTGAGACCGGGCGTTACGGTCTGGGATTTGCCAAAAACTTCAATGAGCTTTCACTTGATGAATTGCGAAAACTTCTGGTTGAGCCTTCTTCCGAGCGTCAGTTCATCATATACGAAACCCTGCGAAAAGGAATGTCTGTGGATGAGTTATTCAGGATAACCCACATCAAATCCTGGTTCTTAGAGCAGATGAAAGAACTGGTGGAACTGGAAGAAGAGGTGCTCAAACACAAAGGTGGCAAACTGCCGGATGATTTGCTCATCAAGGCTAAGAAGGACGGTTTTTCTGATAAGTACCTTGGCAAGATCCTCAGCGTGCCAGAACAGGCGATACGCAAGCAGCGCTTATCCCTCGGATTGAGCCAGGCATGGAACATCGTGCAGGTCAGCGGCGCAGAGAATGCAGCCTACTATTACTCTACCTACAATGCAGACGATGAAGTGCCTGTATCTGACCGGAAAAAGATCATGATAATCGGCGGCGGGCCGAACAGGATAGGGCAGGGCATCGAATTCGATTACACCTGCGTACATGCCGCTTTTACCCTGCGCAATCTTGGCTATGAGTCCATCATGGTCAACTGCAATCCTGAAACGGTATCCACCGACTACGATACCTCGGATAAACTGTACTTTGAACCTGTTACGGTTGAGGATGTACTGAGCATTTATAAAAAAGAAAAGCCGGAAGGTGCCATCGTGCAGTTCGGCGGACAGACTCCACTGAACATTGCCGCAGAACTTGAAGCTGCGGGCGTGAAAATACTTGGCACGTCAGTTAAGAGTATCGACCTTGCAGAGGACCGTGAACAGTTTGCCGACGTAATCAGGAAACTGGAGATTCCCATGCCAGAACCCGGTACTGCCACTTCACTGGAGGGAGCACTGGAAGTTGCAAGACGTATCGGCTATCCACTGATGGTTCGCCCTTCATACGTGCTTGGCGGCCGTGGCATGGAAATTGTATATGATGATGAGATGCTGGAAAAATACGTTGCCGGAGCTATTGAGATTACACCAGAGACGCCCATGCTAATTGACAAGTTCCTTGAGGATGCACTGGAGTGCGAAGTGGATGCCATATCTGATGGCACGGATGTTTTCATCCCTTCCATCATGGAACACATCGAACAGGCCGGAATCCACTCGGGTGACAGTGCGTGTGTGCTGCCTCCGGTGGGGATACCTGATGAACAGATGGATACCCTCATGGAATACACGCGGTGTATTGCAACTGAATTAAAGGTTGTCGGGCTTATGAACATCCAGTATGCCATCAAAGACGGCAAGGTTTACATCATCGAAGCTAACCCAAGGGCATCCAGGACAGTGCCGCTTGTATCAAAGGTCACAGGTATTTCCATGGCACGTATTGCAACCCAGGTCATCTTAGGTGCGAAACTGGCAGATATGGATACCCATCCGCGTACTTATCCTCATTTTGGTGTCAAGGAGACTGTATTCCCCTTCAACATGTTCCCGGAGGTAGACCCCGTGCTCGGGCCTGAGATGCGCTCAACAGGTGAGGTGCTGGGAATGGCAGATTCCTTTGAGATAGCTTTCTTCAAGTCCCAGGTTGCGGCCGGTTCATCGCTGCCACTGGAAGGTACGGCACTAATCACTGTTGCATCCAGTGACCGTCAGCGTGCGTTGCCTGTTGCAGAGGAACTGGAGGGTATTGGTTTCAAGATACTTTCTACCGAAGGCACGGCCGCTTTCCTGAGGGAGAATGGGATTGAATGTGAAACTATCAAGAAATTGCATGAAGGTCGGCCCAATATCGTGGATGCCATGCACAATGGTGAGATACAGTTTGTCCTGAACACTCCGGTTGGAAAGAAGGGGGCCTATGATGACAGCTACATCCGCAAATCTGCCATCAAGTACAATATCCCCTACCACACTACCACCGCAGCCGCTCTGGCGGCAGCAAAGGGTATCAGGGCTGCAAGCGAAAAACGTATCGGTGTCAGGTCGGTTCAGTCTTACCACCGCGATGTGAAGTGATGGTTATATAAGTCGTGTTAATAGAATATTATTGACAGTAATTAAACGATTGAATATTATTGTTGAACTGTATTATTGAGGTGAGGACAACATGGAATTTACTCTAAGTTTATTTATTTTACTAATCGGCATAATGTACGGTTTTGCCAATAAAGGCGCAGAAGATTACCTGCACATCCTGTTCAAGGGATTAAAGGTAGGGTTGGTACTGGGTATTATCGTGGGAATAATCGCCCTTTTGGTTAGCGGATTAACGGAAGGTATCGCTGCTGGTATTGGTGTGGGCCTTATTGCAGGTTTTGCCGGTTCTTTCCTGTTCGTCATAATGATGTTAGTGGTCACGGTCACCTTCATTGTTGGAGTGCTTATCGGGGACATTCTGGAAAAGGTACTGCGAAAATAACTGGTAATGATAAACCTGGTCACACCAGTTCTGTGACAAATAGAGTTTTGATTAATCAGCAATATCTAATGTCTATGAACAATTCTGGCCCAACACTGCAAGTAGCCCTTGACCTGCTCGAACTGGACCGTGCCGTCCAGATAGCCCGCGAAGCTGTAAAGGGCGGTGCGGACTGGATTGAGGCCGGCACCCCCCTTATCAAGAGTGAGGGCATGAATGCCCTCAGGGCACTGAAAAGTAATTTTCCAAACCGGACCATCCTGGCCGATATGAAGACCATGGACACCGGCGCCCTTGAAGTGGAGATGGCAGTCAAATCCGGTGCCGATATAGTCATCCTGCTGGGAAGTGCCGACAATTCCACTATCGCCGATGGACGGAGGGCAGCAGACAAGTACGGTGCCAGGCTCATGTGTGACCTCATCTCAGTGGCCAATCCAATCGAGCGGGCAATGGAACTGGAAGCGATGGGTGTGGATATCATAAATATCCATGTGGGTATTGATATGCAGATGATGGGGCAGGACCCAGTTGAAGTGCTCAGGGAAATGAGGGGCAAGATACACATCCCCATTGCAGTGGCGGGCGGGCTGGATGCAGGGTCTGCCGGCCAGGCTGTGCTGGCTGGTGCGGATATTGTGATTGTGGGTGGCAATATTACTCGCTCATCTAACGTGACCACTTCAGCACGCGAGATTCGGCAGGGCATGGATTCGCCATCATCCGTCCCGGTAGAGAAACATGATTTTAAGGCCGAGACCAGGCAGTTGCTAACCGGGGTATCCACTCCCAATATCAGCGATGCCATGCACCGTAAAGGTGCCATGTACGGTCTAATCCCAATAAATCCCGGCCTGAAGATGGTAGGACCAGCCGTTACCGTACAGACCTTTGAAGGGGACTGGGCCAAGACTGTGGAGGCCATCGACGTGGCAGGGCCCGGTGACGTGATCGTAATTTATAACGGCGGAAGCGACCAGATCGCTCCATGGGGCGGACTGGCCACATTAAGTTGCATGAACCGGGGGATTGCCGGAGTGGTCATTGACGGTGCGGTGCGGGATGTGGATGATATCAGGAAACTTGAGTTCCCAATCTTTGCCAGGGCAATTGTGCCCAATGCCGGTGAGCCAAAAGGGTTTGGCGAAATCAATGCCGAGATACAGTGTGCCGGCCAGACCGTGCGCCCCGGCGACTATATAGTAGGTGACGACAACGGCGTAGTGGTAGTACCCAGAGAGCGTGCCTATGAACTGGCCCGCCGTGGCGTGGAAGTGGAAAAGAACGAGAGCCGTATCAGGGATGAAATAATCAAAGGTTCCACTCTCTCTAAGGTCATGCAGTTGGAAAAGTGGGAAAAGAAATGAATATCCACATCCTGCAGATTTACTATTTATGGACACACTAACAAAATCCAGTTATACAGCGAATAGTTTAGATGCAGATGCGACTACAAATCAGTGAAATCTGTGTCTTTTTATATTTCCAGACACAGATTGACACCGATTTACACAGATTTTACCTAAAATCGGTGTCAATAAAACAACTGATTTTTGGAACAGTGCCCTCTTTAGGTACACCCAATACACGCATAAAGTACACCTGAATTATCCCTAATTTATCCTGGCATCCACTACTATATGCCAGACTCCGGGTGCATATTTCTTGACCTTGTGCCATTGAAGTATCTCAGCCTTACGCCCCTGCTTCTTCGCTTCTGCCCGGATGCGTTCAAGTCCTCTATCAGGCATCAATATTTCGGGCATGGTCTCGTGGTAATGCAAAACGCCGCCCGGTTTCAGGGCTCCAATACCCTGTGGAAGATAATGATGTGTACTCCCAACATAACCCATAACCACACGGTCTGCCACTGCTACAGGTGTCTTTTCGGCACAATCGCCCAGTATCGGCTCCACAATATCCTCCACATGGTTCAGCCTGATATTCTCAACAAGATAATGATGTGACTCAGGGTTCAGTTCAATGGCAATAATTCTTGCAGGTCTGGCATGTGCTGCCATGTGGATGGTGAAATATCCGATTCCTGCGAACATATCCACCACTACTTCTCCCTTGCCAAGTGTCCCCATCCTCATCCTCTCATTGAGGTTGCCCTTACTGAACATGACCTTTGTGACATCCAGTTTAAACCTGCACCCGTTCTCAGTATGTACGGCCAGGGCAGGATTCTCCACACCATCCCGTGCGGCAATAAGTTCGCGAGAGGGGCGCCGCAGTTTTCCCTCAATGCCCCCGTCAAGATACACACTCTTGCAATAAGGGTACAAAGTAAGCAGTGCATCACCTAATGTTGACCTGACCGGATACAGGTCAGGGTGCAGTGAGACGATAACTACATCACCAAGAATCTGCCATCCCCGTGGCAGCAAATCCAGTTTATCCCCACCCAAATACTTTTTCATCAGGTCTCGAAGAGCGGGTTCGTTTTCATAATATTCAGGCTTTTTCTGCCTTATGCCAGGGAATTGGGCAAATTCAGGCGGGACATTACCAATAACAGGAATCTCCAGGTCGTTCCCCCTTACCTTCAGCTTGCGCCTGGAATCCATGTAACCCGCTTCTAGCAGTTGTTTCCTGAGGGTTTCAGCCTGTTCTTTTGGTACCAGTAACGCTTTCATTTTTCTCATATCCTGTTATGAGGGCAATATGAAAAAACTGTCCTCCATGAGAATTACCCTGACGTCTTCACCGCCCGTACCCCTGAAGTGTGCAGGTTTTATTATTGTCACCTGTTTGAACGTAGAGGGATGCATTACCTGCACCGTATCAGGTTCCACCGAGATCACGACTGCATTCTCGGCTTCGTCCACATCAGCCACCTTTTTTACGTCTTTCAATCTATCAGTGTGCTCAGAAAACTCCAGCCCCGATTCCAGGTATATCCCGGTTGTCATTTTTGCAGAACGGTTGACCAGTACCGTATCCTCCCCTACCTTGATTATGTCGCCAGGCACTAACCTTGGCAACCTGAGACTGTATGTTATCCTGTAGATGTCCTTGCCATCCCTCTTACCTGCCAATGAAGGGGATTCCGAATACCTGCATCCGAACCGTTCCACTGCTAAGCGAACTGCCTGTCGTGCAGTACTGTTGGAACCCAGGTATATATCCGTCCCCTCTGGCAGTTCCTGGGCATTGGTGATAAATGCCAATCGGTCTCCCCGCTGTTTCTGCCGCTCAACTACTTCATCTACCAGTTCTACCATCTGCTGCTGCTCATGCTCATCCGGGAAACGGCCCTCTGCCCGTATCTGGACCACTGCTTCGTAGTACCCGCCTGCCATACGGCTACAGGCATCGCAGGTCTCCTTTGAGATACGCACTTCGGTATTAAGACGCGACTCTGCTCTAACACCTTTAATGTTTGCTGTGACTGTAATGTGTGCCCGGTAGATGACAGGATTGCTGTTGGTAAGAGCTATTGACGTACTTACATCACTGGCTTGAGAGTCAATATTCAGTGCCTGTTCGATGACACCATGTATCAAATCTTCCATTTCAGCGTTCTGGTCTTCCCAGTGCTTACCTTTTTTCACAGACCCGCACATAGGACAGATATTTGTACGAATCACTAATGGAATGCTGGCCAAGGTGACGGTCTTAAGGAAACAGTCTCTGCACCTGCCGTCAATATGCTGTTCGGTGGGACGGCCGCACACGGGACATGGCACATTGTTCATGGTGTTAATCATGTTGTGGTTTGTTATTATGGGTTTCGATTGTATCGATGCCTGGATGAGTTCACATTGCAATAAATTGGTTTTACAATTCTGATTAATTAGAAATTTTTATAACTCATAGCCACATACTGCACCCATATATTACCACATGTTTCCCTTATCAGGGACGGAGGCAGTACATGTTCAAGGCAATTATAGAATCTGAAAAACTAAAAGAAACCATCGAAGCCGTTTCAAGTATTGTTGATGAAGCTAAACTCAATCTGACTCCGGATGGCCTGACCATACGAGCTGTGGACCCTGCTAACGTGGCAATGGTATCCCTTACCATGAAATCCAGCGCTTTCGAGGAATTCACGGCTACAGACGGTGAACTGGGTGTGGACTTGAACCGGCTCAGTGATATTTTGAGTATGGCAGAAAAGGCAGAGACAGTAGAACTTGAACTGGATGAAGAATCCCACAAACTGGTGATACGGATGAGCGGTCTGACCTATAAGATCGCATTGCTCGACCCTGCATCTATACGCAAGGAACCAAAAATACCGCAACTTGAACTTCCAGCCTCAATCATATTATCAGGCAGTGACATGAAACGTGCCGTTAAGGCTGCAGAGAAAGTGTCTGACCATATAAGTATGGGAGTGGAAGGTGAGACGTTCTATCTTGAAGCAGAAGGTGATTCGGACCGGATGCGTCTTGATATGCTCAAGGACCAGCTTATCGGTATGAAGTCAGGAGATGCGCACTCCCTGTTCTCGCTTGATTACCTGTCAGATATGGTCAAATCAGCAGGAAAGGCCAATGAGGTCACACTTGAACTGGGCAGGGACTTTCCGGTCAAGATCAATTTCAAGATAGCAGGCGGCAGCGGTGATGTGAATTACCTGCTTGCACCCAGGATAGAGTCGGATTAATCAATAATAATCTATAATATACATAATGGATGTAGCAAAACTATCTTCTTATCCATTTTTAACCCAGGCAGCAGCATATGTTGCACAGATGGACTCGTCCATAGATGATATTATTACATCCAAAGTTTACGGCATGCCTCGCAGCCGGGCCAGGTCAAGGGTCATCCAGTCCATCACAGGGGCGATTGAGAAGGACAACACCAAACCCGATGTTGCTGAACTGCTCTCCTACCCTATTGCCCGGATACTGGTCTCCTGTATAGACGATGCTTTTTTGACACGGCGTTATGCTCTTGCAGAGGCAAAGTTTGCCAATACCAGGATGCAAAAAGAGAACGATTACGGGACATTGCAGGAGATTGGCGCGGATTTTAGCATTAATGCCAGTATTGCTGACAAAGGGTTCCAGATACATTTCACCGATTATATCAGGGGCGCTGCAGGAATGCGGGCACTTAACTGGAAACTGGTGAACCGCAGGCTTAAATCGGGTTTTGTCAACATCACAAAGGAAGAATATGCACGCCTGCTGCAGGAAGGTATCAGGGTGCGCATTTTCAACTCCCTCCCACTTGCCGTACCTGAAAATTTCTGCCATGTCCTTGATGAATATATTGTTGAGATTAAGACCTGCCTGGAACATAGCAAGAAAGAGTTGGGTGAGGAGGGCTTCGGTGAGATGGAGCCGGGAAGTTTCCCGCCGTGCATTAAACATCTATTGGCAAGTGCTCAGGGCGGTGTAAATCTTGCACATTCAGCCAGATTTGCGCTGACTTCGTTTTTGCTTAATATTGAACTTTCAGTGGAACAGATTATCCAGTTATTTGGTGTATCGCCTGATTTCAATGAAGAAATGACACGGTATCAGGTGGAACATATTGCGGGTGGTACTGGTACATCCTATAAACCACCGTCCTGTTCCACCATGATCACATATGGCAATTGTATGGGCAAGGATGTTTTGTGCAGGGAGATCGGTCACCCGCTGAACTATTACAGGAAAAAGAAAAAGATAGTAGACAGTGAGACAGAAAGTATAGCTGTCGGGGGGCAATCCGTACCTTCAAATGAATCATTATCTTCAAACGAACAACCCGTATCTTCGAATGAACCATCATCTTCAAATGAACGATCCGTACCTTCGAATGAACCACCATCTTCAAATGAACGATCCGTACCTTCGAATGAATCATCATCTTCAAATGAACGATCTGTGCCTTCGAACGAACCACCATTTTCAAATAAATAACCCCTATCTTTTGATGAATAATCATATACGGCAAAAGGGCATACTGAAAAGGATAAGATACATTTAAGTCAAATAACCATACAA
>QBUR01000165.1 GCA_013374385.1 Candidatus Methanocomedens sp.
TAATTCCAGCGAATGAAAAATAATACCAAAAAAAGGTAGGAGCGCAATTATTTCTTGAACTCAGTATAATTGCATTTGCCGCAGGTCAGCCTATCTTTGTGTTCTGCAAGGAAGAAACCCTCACCACAGCGTGGGCAAGTCTGCCTAATTCTCTTGATTGAGTTATCAGATACTTCGTAATATTTATGTGCAGCCATTGTAATCACCATTATTCTTCAGTTTATTTTGCTTCCTCAGAAGCTTCTTCTGTAACCGGCGCTTCGTCCCCGGCCTTTTCAGCTGTTTCATCTACAGCTGCCTCGGCTGGTTCCTCTTCAACTTCTTCCACGGGTTTGGGTTTATTCCGCTCGATGATATAATCGTTTTCCACTTCTTCTGCCCGTTTTGCATCAGAATATATCTTAGCATACCCTACTGTTTTCTGGGCACCATACTCAGTGGTCAGGTTACCTAATACCACCAGTTCATACTTGGAATTAAGCATTGCGACCAGTTTATTCTTTACTTCATCCCTTGAAGGGGTTGCACCAGTATTTGAGATGTTGAATGTGATCTCATTTCTATCAAGCAGAGGGTTTCCCCTCTCTTTTGTAATTTCAATGTCCAAATTGAATCCTCCATTATATTATCTTTAGAATATAGCCTTCATTAATCTTATTATTGGATATGTACTTTTCTATCAAACTAATTAATCTATTTCATTCGCTGGCCATTCTTTCCAGCATACCGTATATCTGGGTCTTTACATCAGATGTGACCTTTACCATTATGGCACCTTCATCAGGCAGCCCGTATATAACCACCGATGACGGGGGTGCAAGCACAATTGCCGGTAATGCGGCCAAGTCTTCTTCACCTTCCACCATGATCTGAACTGGTTCGTCAGCATCCAGGGCCTGAGTAAGTGCAGATACCAGTTCATGCGTCACACAACCAGCAGGGTTTTCAACCTGGACTTGCCTGAAATCCGGATGCCTGATACCTTTGATTATCTTATTCTCTGCCGGGGCACGATGTGTTTTCTCATCAATTATCGAAATGTCAGGCACGGTATCACACTGGAGCATATTGAACGTCGAGATGTCACCAACGACAATAAGTTTGGCAGGATTCCCAATATCGGCAAGCATTTTCCGGGTGGTTTCTATACTATCTCCAGGGTATAGCACACCGAACTGCTTTCGCATCTCATGACGCATGGACTTCGGTAGGCAGAATGTCTTCCCCAGGATGGTCTTAAGCATAAATCCACTACCGAACCTTCAGTGCATATTCGCCGCGCAAATCTACTTTGAGTTTTCTTGCAATATTAGAACGTGATGGGTCGATAATTATTACGTAACCGCTCCAGTCTGAACTGAGGGTACTTGAACCGCAAACTGCACATGTGGTACCTGAAGTGATCCTGTGACATTCATTGCATGCTTTATCTGACATCCCTGTATCACCCTTATTCAGGCCTCTGCCTTGTCCTTTATTCTTTGGTCTTCTTCAATCCATTCTATCTTACCAAGTGAGGGTTGGCGCATGGTCAGACCGATTTTGCTATCCCTTGGTTCCTGCTCGTTGATGCTCACAGCAACAATCCTGGCGCGTACAATGTCCCCTTCTGAAAGGGACCTGTTGCTTTCCTTTGTCACCAGGCGGGCGTTCTTGGAATCATAGGATATGTACTCATCTGTTATCTGGCTGACATGGATAAGTCCATCCATGGGTCCTATACCCATGAATGCACCGAATTCCACAATTTCTACAACACTTCCTTCGATGATCTCCTGCAGTTCGGGCTTGAAAACCAGTGCATCGAACACGCTTTCATAATATACCGCACCATCTCCTGCAATGATGTGCCCGTCACCAACTTCTTCAACGTTAATGATGGCAACAATAGCTCCTACTTTCTTATCTATCTGCCCTTCCAGTTTGTCTATGAGGGCAACTTTGACTGCATTGTTAACATCATCACCCAGCAGTTCCGGAGCGATACGTACTGTGTCAGCCAGTTTCATTTTCTTGTACATTCAATAATCCTCAGTTTCTGTAATTAATGGAATAAATGGAATAAATAATTAAGTGAATATGCCAAACATTTCACATCTTTTCAAGATGATCCTTTCCGCGCAAGTACACTACTGTGATGTCCTTACTACATAATCTTTTCTTAAGCTCTATATCATTTGTTAAAACTGCAGCCTTTTCTTCAATTGCCAATTCTATGATTGCATTATCAACAGGCCCCTCTGTCGTCACCTGTGTACACTGCTGTGTCAGGGTAAAACCAGCATTTGCTGCC
Organism: Candidatus Methanocomedens sp.; assembly: GCA_013374385.1. Taxonomy (GTDB): domain Archaea; phylum Halobacteriota; class Methanosarcinia; order Methanosarcinales; family Methanocomedenaceae; genus Methanocomedens_B. The sequence continues at coordinate 2,294 of QBUR01000165.1, forward strand.
AGTTTATCCTTACCCTTTGCCAGTTGTTTTAAGGTCTTCAATTCCCTTACAACACCTGACGGCACCAAAAACTCATCAAATCCCAATCGGTTAAGTTCCTTGAATATATCGACTCCGAACTGGACAGGAATCATGAAAGCATTGGTATCGATAATCACTTTCATATTAACCATCTTGATTATTTTATAGTGCCTGAACCTATGAGTCGCCACCTGGCTCCGACTCTTCGGCTGATTGCCACGCTGTCACCTTCATCGGCACAGACCGGTCTTTTCAGTTTAACTTCAACTTCATTTTTACGGGCACTGGTTACTAAACCCACGGTGGTGGCGGTCCCTATATTGAGCATAAGCGGTTCATTGGAATGTATGGGGTCGATAACCAATTCGTCGGCTGAACCCACAACTCTCTCCAGCAATCTTACTTCCATGACAAATCCATGCCTTGTGGGGGGAAGAGCCCCTGACTCTCCTGCTACCTGACCTACCAGACTATCGCTTTTTGTGATGGAAGGGTCAAGTTTTGTCCCAACTCCTATCAACCCGCCGGGCATGGCTGTTTCTAACTTCTCAGTTCCGGCCATGATAACGGTTACTTCAGTTTTTATGGACTCCCAGCTCACCACTCCGCCAGATTCGATTTTGCGTCCGGGTCGGATCTCTATCTTATCACCCGGACTAAGTGAACCCTGGCCTATGGTCCCGCCTATTACACCACCTGAAACTTTGCCAGGTTTGGTGCCGGGTTTGTTGATATCAAAAGAACGGGCTATGAGCATCCGGGCTGATTCATCCAAGTTCTGTTCAGGCGTTGGGATGTTCTCTTCTATGGATTGGATTAAAAGATCAATGTTAATGGACTGCTGGGCAGATAAAGGGATAATGGGGGCACCTTCTGCAACTGTTCCTTTGACAAAATTCAGTATCTGTTGATGGTTCTCAAGAACCTTTTCCTTGCTGACAAGGTCAATTTTGTTCTGGACTATGACGATGTTCTTGATGCCTATGATGTCCAGTGCCATCAGGTGTTCTTTGGTCTGGGGCTGGGGACATGCCTCATTGGCTGCTATGACAAGTACGGCTCCGTTCATGATGGCTGCACCAGAGAGCATTGTGGCCATGAGTGTCTCGTGGCCAGGTGAATCTACAAAAGATACTGTCCTGACCTCTTCTGTGGCGGTGTTGCATTGTTCACAGGTGTCGGCCACTGTGTAAGCATCAGGTACGTCGCATTTGGGACATTTTCGAAAGGTGGAATCGGCATAACCAAGCCTGATAGAGATGCCCCGTTTTATCTCCTCGCTATGTTTGTCGGTCCATATGCCTGATATGGCTCTGACCAGCGTGGTCTTTCCGTGGTCTACATGGCCCACGATGCCGATATTAACAGTAGGTTTGCTCAACTATGTGTGTCCTCCAGTGATAAAATGGAAAATAATAATGCTCTATTGTTGTATTCTTTATATTTAATATCATTGATGAGGTTACACATACTGACCGGGTTGAGTATAGACAATTTGTCCTGAGCGTATCTTTTTACTGGCCCAGTTTTTGAGATGTTTTTTAAACAGGACCCGGGTGCCGGGTATAAGCAGCGAAAAGCCGATAAGGTCGGTGAGTATGCCGGGAGTGAGCAGCAGTATGGCGCCGATTAACACCAGCACGCCATCGAACATGGCATCTCCCGGCATCTGGCCGAAGGACATTTCACTCTGGATGCGGCGCATTACGCCCAGACCCTGGTGCTTTGCCAGTGCGGCCCCGGCTATACCTGTGATGACAACGAGACCCAGGGTGGGAATGATTCCCAGACGGTTGCCCATCTCGATGAGTATGTATAGTTCAATGAATGGAACTGTAACAAAGAGTATCAACAATTGTCCAAACATATTATGAGCATAGACTCTAATCAGAGTTAACTGTAATCATACTGAGGTGTAAAATCATGCCAATAATCACAATAGACGGACCCCACATGACAAAAGAACAGAAGAAAGACATAGTAGAATCTTTCACCCGTGAAGCCGCCAGGGTCACTGGTATCCCAACCCAGGCATTCGTGGTGCTCATCAACGAGAACGACCCAGACAACGTAGGAGTGGCCGGAGAACTACTGTCTGAGAAGATGGCAAAACCCTGATGAAACATATTTCAAAAACTTCCTTATTGCAACCGAAAATATAGTGGTATCAGAACATTTGTGAGGGAATCCAAATGGCAGAAGATAAGAAATTAGTATGGCAGGAAAATATTTGCGCAGGGTGCGGTACTTGTGAAAGGAGTTGTCCCAAAGAGCTGAGGGCAATTGTCATAACAGAAGGTAAGGCTGTCATAGACTACAACCTGTGTGATGCCTGTGGCATTTGCATCAAGGACTGCCCGGTCAAAGCACTGAGCTTTGAAGTGCTGGCATAAGAGATAAGGCCAACAGGACATCGATGGATGATCGATGTTTTTTTGCTTAATCAGCTCAATTCTACTACATATATTATGGGCTCTGTATTAAAAGTCGTTCTTAGGATAAAGTTAGACAATATTCTGACTTTATAAGAAACCGTCAAATTAGCATTTTCTCTTAAAAGCTTGTCTGTTTTTTGAGACCGTTACAATTCGTGTTGGTGAATAAAATTAACTAGATTTGCGGTATATGGCAACTAATTAGATTGCAGCATAAACGTTGAAGTTATAATGGGCAGCATTGCGATTTTCGCATCATTTACAATGGATAATCAATATCATTATTTGTCACGAAAATGAAGTATACAAAGAAAAAAAAAAGTACCAACACGTAATGTAACGGTCACAACGGCCAGCCATACTATACAGTCGCCGTATGCAGGAAAATGTCCGAACAATACGCACTGGACAGCTCAATTAGTACACCGCAAGTAAACTACTGCATAATGAACGAAATATTTGCAGATACAGGTTCCATTAATGAACACTTCGAATACATCCTTGACGTATCCCTTGCAAAGTTCAAGAACAAAGACAGGTACAAGTCCATACTCTTTTTGTTATCGCAAAACCCCACAAACCTGACGCAGGTCTCAAAGCACATAAAAAAACCGACAGGTGAAATATCAAACTATCTCAAGGCCCTGCTGAAGACAGACCTTGTATTTCGAAAACATGGTACATATCACATACGTGACCCGTTATTTTCATTCTGGGTCAACAACAAATACCTTGGTCTGAGTACGAACATTGTATCTGAAAAAGTGGCCGAACATCTTTTGGCAAACTTAGAAGAAAAATACCAGAAGGCATCTACATAGCTTGGAATTGCTAAGGAATATGAAGTGAAATACAAACTTGAAGAGTTGTATGACATCGACCTTGAAAAGTACCTGAAAAATAACATCGAATTCGATCTGGTGGGCACAAAGGAAGAAACTGTATATATTTTTGAGATTAAATGGCGAAACAAGAAAACCAGCTACAACGATATCGATAATCTGGTGCAGAAAACCAATAAGTCTGAATTCAGTACGCAAAAAATACAGTTGTTTTTCATCTCAAAATCAGGATATACCCAGTCTGCGATAGAACTTGCAAGTCACAATAAAATAGCACTTCTCGATGGTCACTTAGAAGAAATAAAAGCGATTGGGAAATGATAAGCATTACATGCTTAAACCATATTGTCACCGTTATCGCGTCTGATAATCCTACACCCAGCCAGGTCAACAGAGCTTAAGACCCTGTTTTGTAGGAATCCGTGGTTTCGAATCCCACACCCCGCATCAAAAAAAAATCATCACGACCCTCAAAGGATCATTTCATCTTTTTCTTCGCCTTGGCAAGTTTCTTCTTTGCATCACCGCTTCCTGCAGCAGCCATTTTTTCAAGATCTTCCAATTCAGCCTTTTTCTTAGTACTCCTTCTTCCCATATCCTTCTTCGACATTGCCATAGAAAATATAATTTAAATCATAAACTACTTAAGTGATTCCAAAAGAGCGGCTGTGGGAGAGAATTAAGTTGGGTAAAGGTTCAATAAATTATGCCAGACATTTTTACATGTACTCGCTGTATCAATCCGATCCTTTTTTTCTGCATTACCTTTCCGCAATAGGAGTATTCTGGCGGAACATACTGCAAAAAGGACACAAAATTAAGACCCTTCACAAACAATTCGTATCTTCAAAAGCCAGTTGTTAATGATTTTTCCTTAGTGCCACCAGAGCCAGGTGGTCCCTGTGGAATGGCTCCAATACTTTTTTGTCAATCACTTCAAATTCTTCATTTAGTTTTTCCAGTTCCTGCTTAAACACCTGTTTAGGGTTGGCCGTGCTGTCAACACTTCGAGCCTTTATGACCATGATGAGATGTCCGCCGGGTTTTAAGCACTCTCTGGCATTGACAATAGCTATTCCTGCCTGGTCCCGCTGGGCCACGTCCTGGTATATCAGGTCCACTTGCCCCGCAATAGCTCTGTACAATGCAGGTCTGGCGGCATCAGCAAGTATAGGGACCATGTTCTGGCGCTGGCTGCACACGCCGATAAGGTCGCGCATGACACGTGGCGCGAACTCTACTGCAAAGACCATTCCCCCTGTCACCATGTCTGAAAGATGGCTGGCAGTAGTACCCGAGGCCGCACCCAGGTACAATATTCTGGAATTAGATGCAACAGGAATGGCCATCCCTTTTTCAATCATGGCAGCCAGTTTACTACGGTGTGGCGACCACAGCCGGTATTCAATACCGTTATTGTTCACCACCTTTTCACCATATACCCGGGTGCCGGATGCCATGTTCACTGTGGCAAGTCTTGGTTTCCCTGCATATTCTATTGAATATACATTAGGTGGAAGCAGTGGCAACTCATGTTGACTATCAGGCATCTGGATAGAATAATAACTGAATATCAATAAGATTTTCCTAAATGCTTGCCATAATCTATTATTCAGGTAAGACCATATGTGACGACAAAAGAACGATGTAAGAGCGGCATAAGAACAACACAAATAACAAACTGAATCCAGATGACCAAATATTTTGAAGTAACAAGACGAGATGGTGCAGCCCGTCTGGGCAAGTTGCTGTTAAAGGTGACCCATTCCACCCCTATGATACTGGAAGTGTCATCCGGGTACCCTATTGTGTATGCCGGCAGCCCATGGGGGCATAGCTCACTTTCACCTGATGATGTAGACGACGGTACATTGGTAATACTTCCTGATAAGTCCATGCCACTGCATGTCAGGGGAGAAAGAGTAAAAGGAATGGTGGAATCTGCCCGGAAATCCATGCAGGTATGGAACGATTGGCGGGGGGCAGTGGGACGCATCGTACACCCTGCGTACCCTGACATATCACCTGCTGACATGTATGTATTGGGCGCTGCAAAACAGATGGAACATAATCCCAGAGTACTGCTGGAGAGCGTTATCCATATCAGGAATAATACCCCTCCCGACACCGCATTGTACGCCCCTGCCCTGGCTACCCCCGAGAATCTGGGGCTGCTTGTGTACGTAGGCGTGGATGTGGTTGATGATACCCTGGCTGTTGCCCGGGCATTTGGTGACATCTACATGATGCCGGGCGGCGAATACAGGCTCAAAGACCTGTCTGAACTGCCGTGCGGGTGCAATGTATGTAGCAATACCAGTGTAGCAGAATTGAAAGAAATGGATGCAACAAAACGGGGCGAACTGGTCGCACAGCATAACAAAACCAGGCTCGAAGAAGAGAAACGTGTCACAGTCCAGCACATCAGGGACGGACATTTGCGGGAATATGTGGAAGGAAAATGTCGCAGCGACCCATGGCTTACTGCACTGCTGCGCCTCACTGACCAGGAATATTCATATCTGGAACAGCGCACGCACACCTATCGCCGTAGTACCATGTACACTAATTCTGCAGAATCCCTGGACAGGGTAGAGGTCAAAAGGTTTGCCAGAAGGGTTCAGGAACGCTTCCAGTCACCCGAAAATAACATTCTCTTGCTCTTGCCCTGTTCAGCTCGTAAACCATATTCAATATCAAATAGCCACCAGTATTTCAGCCATGCTATGGGTAAACACAGGCGGGCGTTGAATGAAGTGATCATCACATCGCCACTGGGTATTGTACCCCGTGAGCTGGAACTGGTATATCCAGCCGCCCATTATGACACGCCTGTGACAGGGCACTGGGACCTTGAAGAGCGCTCATGGGTGGGCGGATGCTTGCTCGACTACCTGAGAACAAATCGTTATTCCCATATCATCGCCCATGTGGACGGGGCTTACCAGGATATCTGCCAATCTGTTGCCAGTGATTTGGGGTTGGATATCATCTATACGGTAAACGGTGAGGGGAGCGTCACATCAAGCCATTCACTAAAGAAACTGGGCGATACTGTAAAAGCTTTGGTGAATGAAGAAGGGTACCCTCTACGCAAGCTGCGAGATATTACTGCGACCATGCTACGCTCTATTGCAAATTATCAATTTGGCATGGGTGCAGGGGAGCTGCTGGTGCCCGACAATGCTACAATTAAAGCACCTTTCCCCAAACACCAGGTATATGACGGGCGTACCCAGCTTGCAACCCTGAATCCCAGTACAGGTACTCTTACTCCTACTCTTGAAGGGGGACGCAGGCTCATTGAACTGGGAACCTACCATGTTCATATCGATGACTTCGTGCCTGGCGGGAACATCCTTGCTCCGGGTGTGGTGGATGCGGACCCTGCAATCCGGCCTTCTGACCAGGTTCTTGTCGTGGGTAAGCGTGCAATTGGTGTAGGCAGGGCAATGATGGGAGGAGATGAGATGGTACGCTCCAGTAGGGGCGTAGCCGTTGACCTGAGGCAGGTAAAGGAGATATAAATGCGAATTTCATGTTCATCGCTGTTCCTTTGGGACTATTGTGTTGAGGATATTATCCAAATACTGGCTGGGGCCGGGATAGAGAATGTTGAGTTTTGGGCAGAGACACCGGATTTCTGGCGGCACCGCCATGAAAAGGGGGCAGTTAAACATCTCAGGGATGCAATATCTATTCTAACTGAGCGTTGTACTGTGCATGCCCCTATACTTGATTTGAATGCATCGTCGTACAATGAGCATGTATGTGAAGTTACCATTAAGGAGAGCCTTTGGGCAATTGACCTTACCAGGAAACTGGATGCTTCTGTGCTGACCGTACACCCAGGTAGCAGGACGGTACACCGGCCGCCTACTTCTGAGGATTGGGACCGCTTTTTTCATTACCTTACTATTACAACCAGATACGCAAATGATGCCGGTGTCACCCTGGCTTTGGAGAATCTTACACCTAAGGTACAGGGTATGTGTCACGAACCCGCGCAGATGGCTAAGGTGCTGGAAATGTATCCTAACCTGATGATGACCCTGGACATCCCGCATGCCTTGCAGGTAGATGTTGATAATGCTATTGGGTTTATTGCTGAACTGGGTGAGCGGATTGTTAACGTCCATGTAAGTGATGTACAAAACGGCATCCCTCATTTACCTGGACATATTGTTAGGAATCCACAGACTGTAATCGTCTTAGACAAATTGAAATTAAGTGGGTATGACGGTGACCTGACCATTGAGATAGACGATAAACTGCTTTTAGGACATCAATCGAGGGAAGATAAGGTATCATTGCTGGTAAATGAGAAGAAGTATCTTTTGCAGGGATGTTAAAATAATGGAATATTAGTTGGTGAATCGTGATGAACATTTTTTCTAATAAATACATATTAATCGAAGATTCATTCACAT
>QBUR01000164.1 GCA_013374385.1 Candidatus Methanocomedens sp.
CAGGTCGCAAGAGGACACAACCCACTCACAGAAAAAACAATATCGCCACACCCAGAACCAAATATACTCCCACACATACATAATCCCGCATCGCCAGAGTTTTCCTGTAATAATAATATCGTCTATCAGAATGAAAACACCTGGATTCCAGCGCATCCGACAGTTCATCCACCCTTCTGAACGACCTGTGCAACAATGGAACCACCAAAGCAGTAAATCCCTTCAACCCCCGTGGTTTATATCCTCTTGCGACCTGAGCCTTCGCAATTGTATCCTTTTCCCTGAACAGTCCCGGTATCAAAGTCATTGCCGTCCCTGTCATAAAAGCAAGGTCAGTACCAAAAGTGCCCAAAGGTCGTAAAAAGAACATAAGAGCATAGTTCAGACCCGATGGTGAAGTGGTATACGTCATAATGGATGTATACAGTATCAAAAGGATAAATCTCAAAATCAGGATACTACCCTCAACAATTCCTTTAAGAGTTGGCACTGGCAGCCCCTCAAAGAGCGGCTCTCCAGGTGTGAACAAAACATGTGTCAGGAATATAACACCAAAGAATACCAGCACAGGTCTTAGCCCCTGTACCAGTCGATTAAAAGTCATGCCAGAAGTACGGGATAGCAGCAGAACCAGAACCAGCAGGACAGCAAGAGCAGGGGGTTGTACTGAATAGATCAGCAGGCTCATTCCCACCATCAATGCCAGTTTCGTTCTCGGATCCAGCAGGTGCATGTACGACCTGCCGTGACCATATATCCCGATCATGATTTCTCCAGTGTTCGTTGTATCTGTCCAACCGCATCTTCCAGTTTTGTAACCTTAAAATCCACATCAAAATCCAGTTTATGCAATCTGTACATAATCTGGTTAAGGATAGGCAGGTATCCACCTCCATCCTGCCCTGCTGCCCAGTCCAGGTAGCCGGGCCTGGTTCCGGTGAAAGTAATGTTTCCTTTATCCAGCACGGCCAGACTATCGGATACCTCAATGACTTCCTGCAATCTGTGTGAAATATAAATGATGGTAATGGCTCCTGATATGCGTTTTATGATATCGACCAACCTTTTCCTGCTCTGTGAGTCCAGGCTGGCCGTGGGTTCGTCCAAGATGATGACACCCGGTCTCATGGCCAGCACCGAAGCAAAAGCTGCCAGTCTCAATGTACCTCTGTTCAGGTGGAATGGTGACTGGTCGAGTATCTTTCGGTCAAGCCCTGCCAGGTCCAGCGTGGAGTGAATGCGCTTATTCACTTCATCTTCAGTGAGACCTGAATGTAAGAGACCAAAAGCCATGTCCCTAAACAGTGTCTTTTCAAAGAAGAAGTCCTCTGGCTGCTGGAATAGTATGCCCACATTCTTTCCGGGACACGGTGGCTCCCCGTCAATGGTAATACTGCCGCCAGTGGGTTTTTCAAGACCTGCAATAAGAGATGCCAGTGTAGATTTCCCGGAACCGATCCCCCCCACTAATCCGAATACGTTGCCTTTCTTTATGGTGAGGTCTATTTTGTCCAGCGCTTTTATTTCCTCCAGAGTGTCAGCATCGTATATATGGGTCAGGTGCCTGATCTCAATCGACATAATTCCTCCAGTAGAGCATCTGTGGTCAGGACGGGTGTCAGCCCCAATGCCCTTGAGATGGCAAAAGGGACCGGAATATCCATTTTCTCCTCATCCAATAATTGGTTGAATACCTCGTGTGTGGTTCCCTGGTGTATTATCCCTGACCTGGAAAGCACAATAAGCCTGTGGCAACGAGTCAGTTCTTCAGGGTCATGGGTGATATGTACAATGGCTGTTCCTTCGCGGTTCAACCTGGCTATATGTTCAAAGATAATTTTCCTATGCCTGGCATCCACCATTGAAACAGGTTCATCGAGGATAATGCACTCCGGCTCCATGACCATAACCGCTGCAAGGTTCACCAACTGTTTCTGGCCGCCGCTCAGCGTCCTGATGTTGCGGTAACGTAATTCCCGTATCCCTAACAGGTCAAGGTATTTTTCAATCCTTGTATAGATTTCAGGCACAGGCAACCCCAGGTTTTCCAGGCCAAAGACCAGGTCTTCTTCTACGGTCTCACCAATGGCCTGGGCATCAGGGTTCTGGAACACCATGCCTGCAGACCTGTGGATTTCAAGCAACCGTCTCCTGTCGCCGGTGGATATCCCGTTGACTCTGATGGTTCCTTTTTGTGGGAGCAAAAGGCCGGTAATAAGCCTTGCAAGCGTGCTTTTTCCCGACCCGTTATCACCCATGACCCCAAGGTATTCCCCTTTACCGACTCTTACATTGATACCATCCAGTACCGGGTCTGCGGGAGAGTATGAGAAAGTTACGTCTTCCAGTTCTATCATGATATGTATGGTATGTTCAAAAGGGGTCTTATCCTGTCCGCCACTATCAATGCAGCTACAATTTTGATAGCATCCCCTATCAAAAAGGGCACCATTCCCACTGCAACAGCCTGCTGTATGGACATATTCGCGACTAATGATAATTGAATCACTCCCAGCAGGTATATCACAGCTAGACCGCCAATCATGGCGCAAATGGTTGCAGGCACATTGTCACCAGCTTTAGTGTATATCAGTCCGGTAACGAAAGCACCTGCAACAAACCCGATCAGGTAGCCGCCTGTGGGACCCAGCAGTACACCTAGTCCTGACGAGCCGCCTGAAAATACTGGAAGACCAATGATACCAAGCATCACATATACTACCATGCTGGTTCCTCCCCACCTGGCACCCAGTACCAGTCCTGCAAGCAGCACAAAGAATATCTGCAAGGTGATGGGGACAGGACTCAATGGGAGTGGTATCTTGATGAAAGCGCCAATGGCTGTCAGGGCTGCAAACAGGGCAGCATAGAGCAATGGTTTTACATTTGTATATTCGTTCATGGTATCATCATCAATTGTCAACACATACAGTGGACACGGGTTGACAATTAGTAACATCGATGTTATATAATATTTTTGACCAATCTATTTCGAATATATCCGAAACCACAACATTTATTTTATATAGTTGGCCGTAAAACCTGGGACTGATACACCATGGACCCCATTGTAGTTGCACTAATCATATTTTTCCTGGCAATTTTATTCTCGATGCTGGGTCTTGGCGGTGCGTTGGTGTACGTACCACTGTTCTACTGGCTGGGCATTGACATACTGGTGGCAATACCCACGGCCATGCTGCTAAATGGCATTACCACCAGTTCAGCAGCCATAACCTTTCTTCGCAAAAAAATGGTTGACCTGCAGACAGCTACGCCCTTCATAGCTGCATCCATAATAGGGGCACCCATTGGCGCATATTTCACAAAGTTCACTCCTGTTGAAACGCTGCTGTGGATACTCAGCAGCGTGCTGGTACTTGCCGGGACACGGATGATATTTTCCAGGGACCTGGAGGGGGATAACCAGGTCAATGATGTGGATAAAGGCCGACGCATTATAATAGGGCTGGGTTTTGGATTTGTGATAGGCGCAGCTGCCGGGTTGCTAGGCATTGGCGGCGGTATGTTCATTGTGCCGGTATTGATGATGCTGGGGTTCGGCACAAAACGTGCCTATGCCACCACGTCAATTATCGTGGCGTTCATATCGTTCTCAGGATTCCTGGGGCATCTTGGCACAGGTCATCTTGATATGACACTTATGGCTTACACAGGCATTGCTGCATTTCTTGGCGGGCAGGTGGGCTCACACCTGATGCACAGTAAAATAAAATCAAAGACCATCAGGCATTTGTACGGCGCAGTCCTGTGGGTAATGGCCTTGAAGATAGTATCCGGGCTTATATTGTGATAATACTAATATTATGAATACATAGGATTGTCGCCTGAGCGCAATGCCCTCAATATTTCTTCCACGAAATGTTCAGGGGGCTGGGCGCCCACGAAATCCACCACTTCATTGATGACTATTTTAGGTACGCTCATGGCCATATATCTCTGGGCAATATGAGGGAATTCCACCATCTCAACCATATCTGCTTTGATGTGCTCGTTCTCAATGGCAAGTTTATGGGCAGTGCGAACAGCCATTGAGCAGTAGGGACATGTAGGGGTCACCAGCACCTGTATATGCACAGGCTTCTTGACTTCGGCCAGTTTTTTCTTTACATCATCGGACAGGTCGGTCTTGCCCCTGGACACATCAATAAGGTCTTCCTGGAACGATGCGAACTCATAGCCAGACGGGATGCCGTAGAACCGGATGCCATAGTCCTTTTCACCAAGCATTATGATGGCCGGGATCTTCCTAACCCCGTAGGACCTTGCCAGTTTTTCGTCCTTGACAAAATCATGAATTTCAGCTTTGATTTTGGGTGACATGCCTGCCAACTCTTCCACCATACCTCTGGTTTCGGCACAGAACTGGCATTCGTTCTCCTGAGTGAACATTATTAGTTTGACGTTACCCTCAAGACCTTCATCCAGTTTTTTCTTCAATTTTTCCTTATCTGAGTCCTGTATCACTGCCATTAAATAACCTCCTGTTGATTCCCTGTAATTTCTAAATGGTAATAGTTAAGATTAAAATCAAAATTAATCCAATATCAAAACATCGATAGTTGCACTACACAAGTTTCAACTTTCCCACTACCTTATCCAGTCTCTCAACCGCTGCCGGTCCTATACCCAGCACAGTAACGGTCCCGGGAGGTATCTGGGTAAGCCCGGCATCGGTGATAAGGGCCGTAGACAGCCCCTCCCTGCGTGCCATTTCCTTTAATAGAAATAGGTCCTGCAGAGTCCCGGTTTTGAGCACGACCTTTTTCTGGCCGTCCTTCATCCACTCATCACGGTCCTTTTTATCTGCAAAATCAGAGGCGGTTACAGCAGCATGTGCAACCTGTACTGCCAGCTTGCCCTTTGAGAGTTTGAGGTCGTCACGGGTAACGATGCACTGCTTGTATTCAGTCATTGATGAGCATACCCTTATCATCGAATTTCAGTGAATCAGTGGTCCGTTTGAGCCATTCTTCACCCAGCTTCAAGGCTTTACCTCTTTCAAAATCGCCTATCATTACAACCTCGTCAGTGATATTTGATATGGAAGACATCGGAATAGATAGTTTCTCGGCCCCATTCTTGAACACAAGATGCCCGGCATCTATTGATATGGTTTCCCCGATTCTCTTATTGTGCTGTACCACAAACTTGCAGAGTATATCTTTTTTTGAGAATTTTGATTTATCGTCCAGTGCCTGTTCAGGTGAGGTGTCCGGTTGAATGGTCACTGCTGGCACGGCAGGTTCACTTGACACATCCTTTTCAGCCTGTGTCTTTGTTTGAAGTGGATGAGGTTTGGACATAGAGTGCCAGTCCAGATCGTCATGTTTGTGTTCCCACTTACTGCCTACCTGCCTGTTCTGCTTTATACCGGTGCTGTCCTTATCAGAACTATCAGGCACTGTATCCACTGAATGACTGTTCTGTTCAGTGGCAGTATCCGGGATGGAAGGTACATCTTTGCCAGCCACTATTGGCAGTCCATCTTTACCAGCAGTATCTTTGTCTTTTTTAGTACTGCAACCCATCAGTTTTTTAAAAGTTTTTGTAATTCCCATCCTGTATCACTACCAGTGTTTTTGTTTCATATATTTTTCTTCAACGCCCAGGAAATCAATGGCTGAGGCAATAACAGCATTGGTAAATATGTATGAGTTGATTTCAGAATATGACGGCCGCATCTGGTTAAGTTTTGTGGTGTTTATCTTGCTGGGCGTTTTGTCGTGGAAGATGCCCCTGTCACTTTCTAATATCGGTATGAATATGATATTATCCTCATTGCCCCATTCTTTCATTCTGTCTACCATACTGGAACTTTCATTTACAGTAATAGGGAAAATATCAACACCCTTGCTGCGTGCCTTCATCATTGCTTCCAGTATCTCACGGGTATTCCCGCTGCCGCTGATGGGGATATACACATCGCCCCTGACAAAACTGGGCGTGGTAGCATCACCTTTAATGTAGGCTTGTTGCCCCAGGTGCGCTATACGCATTCCGAAAGCTTTTGCCACGAATCCGGACCGTCCCACGCCGTCCACAATAAAGTGGCCGCGTCGGTTTAGCAGTTTCTTGACCCACGAGCGTAGGTATTCCCGATCTATGTTCTTAAGCAGGGTTGCATTACCGATAAAATGCTCCATCTGCAGGTAATACAGCTTGTTGTCCTCTTCATCCAGTGCGGGAAGAATACAGTTTAACAAGGTGCATAATTTTAGTTCAAACTCTGAACCCATTACTGCCAGCTCACTGGGTTTTTCCAGTTTTGTATCCTCAATGAGGAAAGCAAAACCATTGTGTGCCTGAACCTTCTTAAAGGCAGGTGAATCACTTTTTGCTGTGATAAGAATCTCCTTAGCACCCAGATCATTTGCGTCTTCAAGGTAATGGATAACACTTTCTGTCGTTCCGGAACCAGTGGCGGCCACAATCATGTTTGACCTGCCCGGGTCAAAGTAGCGTCTTATGGGGTCATCCAGGGTGGCAGGGAATAACTGCTCGTATTTCAATAACTGGTGCAGGAAATCATATAATGCCAGGGCACTCCTACCTTCTCCGATGCCATATATGACCTTCTGCTTCGTATCAGCCTGATAAATAAAATCCTTCAATGCTCCAATCAGTCCATCTATATGGTCAGAAGGAATGTTTATGAGTTGTTCAAGGAATTGCAGCTGTATATCAATTGAATCGTAAAACTTTGCGGTGGCCTTCATTTTGTTATCCTTTACTGTATAATTGGCTATTCTGTATTATAGTTGATTTTATCACATAAATATGATAATGTTTAAGGAGGGTTCAAACCACTTAGAAAAACAATGGATCAATTAGATCACCCAGGAGTGCGTCTTCGGGATTTCATAGTCACCAGGGATGGGTGGGTATTTTCATCAGCTGATTACCATCATATGGACGGTGTCAGGGGTGTAATGCGCTATGTACCTGACCCTGAAGGCCAACGCACAGATGGCACCCGGAATTACCGGAAATACGATTTTGATGAGGCGTACCAGTATATGGATATCCATAAACCAGAGTGGGTGCAGGACGTCCACGTCATACCCTGGGACCAGGTCGACCGGGTATTGAGTCCCTCAGACCGGCTGGCAGAAATATGGCACTCCGACCCCAGGATCGAAGAAATTACCAGGACCCTGCTGGATGGGGGTGTTCCCATGGACAATATGGGGATAACCGGGTCATTCCTGCCAGGATTGCAGAATGAGGGTTCTGATATTGATTTTGTGGTTTACGGCCCCCAATGGTTCAGGGCCAGGGATATAATTGACAGGGCAAAAGATGACCCCACCAGTAACATCCAGCATATGGATGAGGGTATGTGGGAACGTATTTTTAATAAACGCATTCCTGAAATTGGTTTTGAGGAGTTCAAACTTCATGAGATGAGAAAGGGTAACAGAGGTATGGTAGGGGATACATATTTTGACCTGTTATTTGTCAGGGACTGTACCCAGGTCAATGAGCCCCTGGGCAGGGGTACCGATCTGGGCCATGAGACTATAGAGGCTCTGGTAACGGATGCACAACTGGCCTTTGACAGCCCATCGGTCTATAAAATAGATCATCCTGAGATTGAGTGTGTGCTGTCCTATACACATACCTATGCCGGGCAGGCACTGGCAGGAGAGACTATAGAAGCCAGGGGTATGGTGGAAGAGGTAAATGGTCACAAGCGGCTGGTTGTGGGCACAAGCCGGGAACCAAAAGGGGAATGGATACGTTCTTTGTCTTTGCTGGAATCTGCCTCGCAGTAGGGAGTAAACATTATTAATGCAGACATACAACATTAACGAGAGTTCAAGGAGTTTTGCATAATGAAGCGGATAGCATGGGGAATCACCGGGTCTGGCGATTTGATAAAAGAAACGTATGATGTGCTGGTAGATATCAAGCACAGGACTGATATTAAATTCATGGTTTTCTTGTCCAAAGAAGGGGAAACCGTGATGAGATGGTATCGCATGTGGGACAACATCCAGAAGGATTTTCCTAATTTTAAGACCGATGCAGGACCTAATTCGCCATTCATTGCCGGTCCATTGCAGGTGGGACATTATGATGCATTGCTGATTGCACCTACTACCGCAAATACGGTGGCCAAGATAGTCCACGGCATAGCAGATAGCCTTGTCACCAATGCAGTATCTCAGACCGCTAAGGGCGATACGCCAATCTATATCCTGCCTGTGGATCGGGTGAAGGGGACTGTTACTACATTTTCACCTCAGGGTAGGGAAATGAAATTAAAAATGCGGGACGTAGATGTGGAGAACACTGAGAAGTTATCCCGTATGGAGAATATCACAATTCTGAATAGTCCCGACGCCATATATGATATGGTAGGATTGGAGAGATAACTACTCTCTTGTTACTGTAGTTAGATTCCGGTATTTACAGTTTAATCAGATAAAGTTATAAACGCCAATAATAATTCTTGAGTCAAAATAGGTGAAAAAATGATATCAAATATGGAATACAGCGTGTTAACCTCAGAATCGGTGACGGAAGGGCATCCTGACAAGGTCTGCGACCAGATTTCGGACGGTGTGCTGGATGCGATAATAGGGCAGGACCCTACAGCCAGGGTGGCTTGCGAGACTTTTATCAGTGTGGGTTTTGTGATTGTGGGCGGTGAGATTACTACTTCGGCACATATCGATGTACCCACTATTGCGCGTGGTGTCCTGAAGGATATTGGTTATATCAGTGAGAAGTATGGTTTTAATTACAAGACATGCGGTGTGCTGAACGCTATAGGCAAGCAGTCACCTGATATTGCCCAGGGTGTGGATGTGGGCGGTGCCGGTGACCAGGGTATGATGATTGGATATGCCTGCAGGGAAACGGAGGCATTGATGCCCCTGCCCATCATGCAGAGCCACCAGATGTGCCAAAAACTGGCAGAGTTGAGGAAGAAAAAGACCCTTTCATACTTGGGTCCGGATGGTAAGTCCCAGGCTACGGTTGAATATAAGATGGGTGTGCCCCAGCGTGTGGACTCAGTTGTTGTCAGCTCCCAGCATACCGAGGAGATCCTTGACAGCACGGGTGAGCGCATCACCCAGGATGCTATTGATGAAATTATTGAGATGGTAGTCAACAGTGTTATTGACCCTGAACTGCTGGATGAGAATACTAAATATTATGTGAACCCCACTGGAAAGTTCGTGATAGGCGGACCCCAGAGCGATACCGGTATGACTGGCCGGAAGATTGTGGTGGATACTTATGGCGGTCTGGTGCCCCATGGCGGCGGTGCCTTCTCAGGCAAGGATTCTACTAAGGTGGACCGCAGTGGTGCCTATGCCGCCAGGTATGTGGCAAAGAACATGGTTGCATCAGGTGTGGCCGAGCGCTGTGCGGTATCCCTGGCTTATGCCATAGGAATTGCAGAGCCTACTGCTATTATGATCAATACTTTCGGTACTGGTAAGATGAAGGATATGGATATTGTGGGACTGAACCCCAAGGGCATTATCGATACACTTGATCTGAGGCGCCCTATTTTCAGGAAGACTGCGGCATACGGGCATTTCGGCAGGAACGACCCAGACTTTACCTGGGAGCGGACCGATGTTGCTGAGGATATTGCTAAGTCTGCTGGTATTTAGGGTTTTTAGGGGGGGGATTCTTAGCGAATCCCTAATGCTTTTCGTTGTTTGCGAACTTTGCGGTGAAGAGGGGGGGTTTTCACTTCGAAAAATGCAAAGGTTGGTTTTTTTGGAAGTGTTTTTTTTATTTATTGTTGGAAAGTCTATTCCGCTATCACATACCCTGTTTTGGAAAAACATACAGCGCAAATTCATCCGCGCCCGGCTCACCAACACCGGAGACACAGATGCCACTTTCTTTGTGCCCGTGCTCTATAACATTGTATTTCAGAAATTATGGGGACCCCAGACACAGAAGTTTGCAGAATCCT
>QBUR01000190.1 GCA_013374385.1 Candidatus Methanocomedens sp.
ATAATGAGACAGAAATTCAGATATATTTAAATTAATAATTTGGAGGATTAAAAATGGCAGAGAAACCACATTTGAATCTGGCAGTCATCGGTCATATCGATCATGGGAAATCAACCCTTGTAGGAAGGCTGATGTATGATACAGGTGCCGTATCGGCACATGTAATTGAAAAGTTTAGAGAAGAAGCCAAAGCAAAAGGTAAGGAATCCTTTGCTTTTGCATGGGTCATGGACTCCCTTAAAGAAGAGCGTGAGAGGGGTATAACCATTGATATCGCACACCAGCGATTTGATACTGCTAAGTATTATTTTACAGTAGTGGATTGTCCAGGTCACCGTGACTTTGTCAAGAACATGATCACAGGTGCATCCCAGGCAGACGCTGCAATTCTTGTGGTTTCTGGTAAGGACAGTGTACAGGCCCAGACCAAGGAACACGTGTTCCTGTCCAGAACATTGGGTATCACCCAGTTAATCATTGCTATCAACAAGATGGATGAGATCAACTACGATGAGGCCAAGTATAACAAGGCCAAGGAAGATGTCAGCGCACTTCTGAAGATTGTAGGATTCAAACCCGCCGATATGCACTTTATTCCAACATCTGCATTCGAGGGTGACAATATAGCATCCAAGAGCGAGAATACCAAATGGTATAAAGGCCCAACAATCCTGGAATCACTTGACGAACTGAAGCAACCTGAGATGCCAACAACCCTGCCACTGCGTATCCCTGTGCAGGATGCTTACACTATAAGCGGTATTGGCACTGTACCAGTGGGACGTGTTGAGACTGGTATTATGAAGAAAGGCGATAAAATCATTTTCAATCCAAGCGGCGCTTCCGGTGAGGTCAAGTCCATTGAAATGCATCATGAAGAACAGGATCAGGCAATACCTGGCGATAATATCGGTTGGAACGTAAGGGGTATTGGTAAGAATGATGTCAGAAGGGGCGATGTATGTGGACATTCAGCAAATCCACCTACAGTAGCTGAAGAGTTTACTGCACAGATCGTTGTGCTTCAGCATCCGTCTGCTATATCAGTTGGTTACACACCTGTGTTCCACTGCCATACGGCACAAACTGCGTGTACCTTTATGTCAATTGACAAGAAACTGGACCCAAAGACCGGTGAAGTGAAGGAAGAGAATCCTACATTCATCAAAGCTGGCGATGCAGCAATCGTGACTATAAAGCCTACCAGGCCACTGGTTATTGAGAATGTGAAAGAAATTCCACAGATGGGACGCTTTGCTATCCGTGATATGGGACAGACCGTTGCAGCTGGCATGGTCATAAGTATAAAGGCGAGGCCATAAGGCCTCACCATTTCTCTTTTTGTTAAATTTTGGAGATTCATTAATGGCACAGAAAGCAAGAATTAGATTAACTGGGACACTCCCGTCAACTCTGGATAATGTATGTGAACAGGTCAAAAATATTGCAATAAAGACCGGTGTGAACATGGCTGGTCCCATACCCATGCCTACGAAGAAGCTGAAGGTACCAACCTTGAAGAGTCCGGACGGAGAGGGTACTTCCACCTGGGACCACTGGGAGATGAGGGTGCACAAGCGGCTCATTGACCTTGATGCAGACGAGCGGGCGTTGCGCCAGCTTATGCGTATACAAGTTCCAAAGGATATCAGCATAGAGATAGTGTTGACTTCTTAGATGTTTTAGTGGTGGTTTTAATACCGTGGGTCTTTACAGACCGATAATTGAGACAGGATTGGGGGGGTAACCCAATCTTTATTATTCTTACCCTTTATTTTTAGTATGGTGAAAAAACATGATTATAGGTTTCCAGGTAAATCATATCGAATCAAAGTCGTTTGCAGGTGCTGAAAGTGCCAGGCAGAACAAGAGTATTAATATTAATTTTGATATCAACATAAGAAATCCCTCGTTGGTTGAGCAGAACACTCCTTTTGGCAAAAAGCAGGTGATAAAGTTGGAGTATGCAATGTCCATCAATTACCTGAATCCAAATATCGGTTATATCAGGTTTGAGGGTAGCACGGATTATTACCAGGAGGGTGACCTGGAGGCGATGCACAAGGAGTGGACGGGTGGGTCTGCACCGACAAATGTGCAAAATGAAATTGCCAATACCATGGTGAACAATCTGGCTCCTCTGGCATTGACCATGTCAAAGACACTGGGTCTGCCACCTGCTGTGCCGCTGCCAGCCATTAACTTCAAGGGCAAACAGGCAGAGAAAAAGCCTGATGAGCCCACGTATTATCACGGGTGAAATTTACCTTTTTTTCTGGCTGGGTCACTCATTTTCCCACCATTCCCAGCACCAGCCTCTCAATCTCATCCCTGACCTGCCTATATTTTTCAACAGGCTGCCCCATGGGGTCATCCAGCCCCCAGTCTGTGAAGTCCTTGAGATATAAGGCGGGGCAGGTGTCCTGCACACCGCAGCTTATGGATATAAGAATGTCATGGTCCGACAGGTGGGCTGGATTAAGCTGTTTGGGTGACTGGTGCGAGATGTCTATGCCTTTTTCGGCCATGACCTCTATTGCTTTGGGTGCTACAAAGGGCAGGCATGGTGTCGACACTGTGGGCTTCCAGGATGTCTGAGCCGTGATGTCGGGCAAATCCTTCAGCCATCTGGCTGCAGCAGGAGTTTCCCACGCACAGGAAGAGTACTTTTTTCATGACATCTCGTATGGGGGCAGGGTTCAATAGATCTTATGTACTAACTGAGAGATACCATTCAATCATGTCCGAGGGGAATAATCCTGAAAATGACACCCATGCTAAACTCACACAAAAACGCAGGGGGTTCGAGCAGGTGTGCTGCGATTATATGGATGAGTTCGGGTTCGAGTGGGTGGAGGAGTTTACGCTGAACGGGGCGTGAGGCTGATATCTGATTCATATCAATCCGGCCAGATATGCTACTGCTAAATATCTGATAAATTTTCCAATGAATACATATATTGAAAAAACGATAAAATTAAGTTTAAATATACCACCAATTGCCGCTATAGCATCTCCAACAAGTGGAACCCATGTGAACAACAATATTGGAGCCCCATACTTTTCAAATATTTGTTCTCCCCTTTTCAGCTCACTTTGTTTCATTCGCAGGTATTTTTCGAGATATTTTTCACGCCCCACCCAGCCCAGCAGATAAGTGGTGCAGGCACCAAGGTAATTCCCTATTGAAGCTATAATTACAACGGTTCCAATGCTGTGACCTTGTGTGATAAGGTAAACTACTAATCCTTCTGAACCCAGAGGAAATATAGTGGAAGCAAGGAAGCTTGTGAAAAATAGACTGACATAAAGCGGAATGGTTTCTAACATATTGGTTATCTGTCTTGGTTTCTGGATTCTTAATGGTTACTGGGATTATGAACTTGATGGTATTTCATTATCCCATTAATTGCCTAATTCTGGAGACTTTTTATTATTTTCTGATAATGGCCAATATAAATCAGTTTAATTAAATATTTTAAATGATATTATATTCACTTTAGGGATTATATTTCTATAAAACCGTTGTCAATTTCAAAATTATTGTTATTGATAAATAACATTACTATTCTATTGTTTTCCTCAATAAATCGTTATGAATAGACACATTTATATGCAATTAAAGATTCTATGACATAAAAACTATATTTTTATAGCAATTTTCATAGGAGATTTAAATGCCACGCGGTAATATTGCAATTAATCGAGAAATAGCAAAAGAAGTAAAAGATGGAATAGTCTATCAGGTATTACCTGAGATTGAACATGAAGGACAAATGTATCCATCATTTACAACGGTTTCACCCATCAAATGTCTAATCTGTGGTAATCCTTTATTTGGAAACCAATACTATGACCGAATTATAATTACAAGCTATGGAAATATAATAGTCCCGACCACTTATTGGATATGTAAAAATCCTAACTGTGCCAAACACCATACAGATACAATATTAGGCGTTACTGGAACAGCAAATTATAGTGACGAATACAATGAAAAAATGCAATCCGTAAGATATAATGGAAGATGTACTCTATGGAAATCACATACAGTAGGTGAAATATTTACTGAGGGCCTGACTGATATCTCTGGAAGAGCTCCATGTCCAACAACATTGTGGAAATATGAACAAATACGAGGTAAAATATCAGCCCAGGAATTACAGGAACAGGAAATCAATTTTAATGGAACTTTATACATCGATGGGTATTGGGTAAAAATTGGCTGGAGAAAATATATTGAAGCTCAATTGGGAAGGAAATTTACCGATCATGAATGGAAAATATTTAGACATAAAGTGATTTATGTTGTAGCAACAGAAGATAAAGTTATTTTAGATTTCCAAATAACCAATCGTATGCCAAGTTTTATTGAATTAGTACCATTAATGAACAGAATTAAGAATCGTCTACCTGAGGGCGATATTTTGAAAATTGTTTCTGATGAAGATGATGCAATTATTGGATCCGTAGAAAGGATTTTTCCAAATGTTTCGCATTCATTCTGTGTCTTTCATCAATTGAAAAATGTCACTGAGAAATACCTCGATGAATTTAAATATATTAATAAAATTCCTTCGGATGAATTGAAATTATATGGACTTGCACAGGATCTAATAGTTGCTGAAAACGTTATTGAATCGACGATATACTACCAGAAAATTTTAGAAATAGCTTCAAGTATAGAGTTATCAAAAGCATCTGAGAAGGTAATTTCTTACATCAAAAAAGTCTATTCACAAAATAAAAAATTACTAAAGAAAGGATTCACACCAGAAACTAATAATGTGATGGAACAATTATTCTCTTTATTATCTGATATATTCACTCAAGCTAGATCTTTTAAAATCAATGACGGTTTATATAACTTCAGTAATAATTTATTTGCATTTTTTAACAGAAGTTGTTTTAAAACAGGTGAATGGAAGGGCGTTTCACCTATAGATCGGGCTAAAATCAAATACGGATAATACATTATATTTTCTTGTACAAAATGCCATAGTGGCAACACTCTAAAAAATCTCAAATGTCATACTTTTGATTCTGAATTATTGATTCTTACAGGAGATTGAATCTCAACAATTGAAAAATTTATGTATTGAATGACTTATTCTGGCTAGTTCCTAATTCAATCAGAAGAAAATAAAAAGTCTCGAAGCCAGGAGGGAATACAGGAGAGCATTGATGCATATGTTGGCTCGATCGAATCCGAGATCACACGCCTTCCTGATACCAATACCATACCTGAGATGATGAATGTTGAGGGGCGCATACGGAATATCTATTACAGTGCGCTGGATGAGATATTTCCTGAGGAGTACAGGATTGTGACCCGTACCCGCCGCCCGCCCGGAAACAAGATGAACACACTGATCAGTTTCGGGAATTCGCTGATGTACACGACGGTGCTCTCAGAGATATACAATACCCAGTTGAATCCGACCATTTCTTACCTGCACGAACCGTTCGAGCGGCGCTTTTCCCTATCCCTTGATGTGAGCGAGATATTCAAGCCGATCATAGTGGACAGGATCATACTGAAGCTGGTGAACAAGAATATGCTGGATGATAACTGCTTTAAGGGTGAGATCGGTGATATGCTGCTGAGTGAGAAGGGTAAGAAGATATTTTTGCAGGAGTATAACGATAAGCTAGGTACGACTATCAAGCATAAGGGCTTGAAGCGCAATGTGTCGTATAAGCGGCTTATCAGGCTGGAACTGTATAAGTTGTCAAAACATGTGCTTGGGGATGAGGAGTATAAGCCGCTGGTGATGTGGTGGTGATGTTTTAAATTTACACAACCATTTCATATTTAAATGATTACGTATATAATGATTATGAAAATAATCATTTATAATTACACAGGAACACACTCATGAAATTCCACAACCGAAAAGATGAACTTCAGGAACTGAACCTGTTGCGTAACGCCATGCCCTCAATGATCGTACTCACTGGACGGCGCAGGGTCGGCAAGACTGAGTTGATCAAGAAGTTCCTGGAAGGCGAAACCGGCGTATATTTCTTTGTTGACAGCGAAAAATCCGAAAAAATGCTGATTGCGGAGTTCTCTGCACAGTTAAGCGAGTGTTTTGGTCTTGGCGAGTATGTTAAGATCGAGGACTGGGAGACATTACTGGAACTGATCTTTGATCTTGGCAATAAGAGGGATGTGATAGTTTGCATAGACGAGTTCCAGAGGTTTATGCAGATAAATCCCTCTTTTATTAGTCAGTTACAAAAGTATTGGGATCTGTCAGGTACCGGATCACGAGTGTACTTTGTGATAAGTGGGTCCAGCGTCGGCATGATCAACCGGATATTTGTTGAACAGAAGGCACCACTGTTTAAAAGAGCCCAGAATATCTTATTCATTGAACCGTTCGATCTTAAAACAATAAGTCTGGTCTTAAACGACCTGGGTATTACAGACGCCGCCACAAAGATTGAGATGTACGCTCTTTTCGGCGGCATGATCCACTACTACACCCTGTTTGAGGATTATGGTGTGAAAAGCGTTAAGGATGCGATAGATAAATTGTTACTCCGCAAATTTGCCCCTCTGAAGAATGAGGTGCGGGATACGATGATCGAATCATTTGGCAGGGAGCACAGGACATATTATTCTATCCTGACTGCTATTGCTCTTGGCAAATACACTAAAAGCGAGATTAGCGATTATGTTGATGTGAAGGTCACGTCGCTTTCCAGATACATGGACGATCTGACAGACGTCATCGGTGTGGTACGGCGCGAGGTGCCTGTGACTGAATCCAGACCGTGGAGGTCTAAAAAAGGGCGGTATCTGTTGAACGATAACTTTTTTGAGTTCTGGTTTAGGTTTATATTCAGGAATATGAGCTACCAGGAGATCGGGAACTTTGATTATCTCAGGGAGAATATCCGGCAGGGCTTTGATCCGTTTGTTGGCAGGAAGTTCGAAGGTATTTGCAGGGAGTTCTTAATGGAGTTGAACCGCCAGGGAGGACTGCCGCTGCAGTTTGACCGGATCGGGTCATGGTGGAACAGGAAAGGAGACGAGATCGATATTGTTGCGTTGAACAGCGAGACTGATGAGATATTGTTTGCAGAATGTAAGTGGCGATCGGCACCGCTCGGTCGTGTCGTGGTTGAAGAGCTGTTTGAAAAGAGTAAGCTTGTGGACTGGAGAATGGAAAACCGGCAGGAGTATTTCGCGGTGTTTTCGAAAAGCGGGTTTGGTAAACCCGGTCTGGAATACTGCAGGGAGCATGGGATGTTGACGTTTGATGCGGATATGATCGCTAACTACAGGAGTGAATAAACATGTACGTAATCATCGTATATGACGCTGGTGTAAAACGCCTGAATAAGGTGCGCATCTTCCTGAAACAATATTTGAACTGGGTGCAGAACAGCGTGTTTGAGGGAGAGCTCACAAAGGCAGAATACTTGAGGATACGTTTGCGTTTGAAGGATTTGATCGATGAGGACGAGGACTGTATTTTTATCTACAGTGTAAGGGACCGGAAATATCTTGGAATCGATGAGCTGGGAACCCGGAAGGCTGAGATCGATACGATTATCTGATGTTTTTTCGTGGATCTTTATAAAGGGGATGCCAGATGAAGGATCCACGAAAACAGGGGTGGGGATTTTGGGTGAAATGAGCGGTTTTACATAAGATAAAATCTGTTATTATTTACGGAAAAGCAGTATCAACATTGATACAAATAGCTTTTCAAGAAACTGAGTTTGGTGCCCGAAATTCGGTCAGTTCGGCTTGGGTTAAAATCAGACCTTAGAGGGATTGAAATTGATAGAATCAGGATGCATGCAAACTGGAGAATTGGATCTATTGAGATTATGTTCGCAGAATTGGGTATCTTGAGATTATGGATGGTATTGTTCCGCATTGGCCACGTAAGGCAGGATAAGTGAATTTTGTCCCACGGCCACATGAATCGAATTGTTTATATATCTTGTACTCAAAGTGTGAGTAAACTCATAATTATTATGATTATAATTATTGTATCTATGTGGGAAGTTTGTTGAAGCTAAGAAAATACGCCATATCACGGGTTACACTAATGAAACAAAGTTTAATCCTGACATAAATTGACGATGAAATATATCCTCCACTAAGAAAAACGGAACCACATTCCAAAGGTGCATTTTGATGGGACGCACTGGTTGTGGTTCCGGTTTTAGGATTTTTTACTGCGTACTAATCGCATACTTTGTGTTCCAGGGTCAATCCGGCCGAAAGAAGGATTTTCCCGCATTAAAATAATAATATCCATACCTTTAATGCTCATTAAAACCAATAGAAGGACCAACAAAAGCACAAGAAAATCCTCGCTATTGCTTGGATGAACTTGGGGCTTTAAAGTTAGGTTTTATACTAGCACAAAACATCACAAATCGGAATGGTGACAATTTATGGTAATAGGTGTGATAATGGTCAATGTAGTACCTGGTCAGGAGAAGGCCGCGTACAGCGAAATCCAGAAGATTGAAGGGATCAAGGACATATATCATGTGTTTGGAAAATATGATTTTGTAGTTATCAGTGAAGTGGAGGGCCTGAGTACCCTGAACAATCTGGTTGATACAATACGTGAGAGTGAAAACGTCACCGCTACCCAGACTGTAGTAGGCGCAGAACTCTGAACACCTCCTGCTTTCAACAGCAGGGAATAATATCAAAAATCTAATATTTAATAAGTGACATACTCCATGTCATAAAAAACGGATATTAATTTCTTAAAAAAAGAAGGGGAAAATTAGTGGCACAACCAATCGCAGAAGAGCTTGCAAAAAAACAGCGTGCCATAAGTATCGCCGAATTCTTTGAAAAGAACCGGCAGATACTGGGTTTTGACTCTGCACCCCGCAGCCTGCTAACCGCAGTGAAGGAAGGTGTGGACAATTCGCTTGACGCCTGTGAAGAAGCAGGCATACTGCCCGATATTATGGTCAGTATCGAGGATGCAGGTGGAGAGAACATTGGGCTCATCATAGAGGATAACGGTCCTGGTATAGTCAAGGAACAGATTCCAAAGACATTTGCCAAACTCCTGTACGGCTCCCGGTTCCATGCCATTAAGCAAAGCCGCGGCCAGCAGGGTATAGGCATATCTGCTGCTGTATTGTACAGCCAGTTGACCACGGGCAGGCCCACCCGTATCATATCCAAGATAGCCAGGGACAAACCGGCCCATTACTATGAACTGATCATCAATACCAGTACCAATGAACCCGAGATACTCGAGGAAAAGGTAGTGGACTGGGACCGGAGCAGGGGTACCAGGGTAGAACTGGAAATGAAAGCGTCCTATGTGAAGGGACGGCGCCAGAGCGTGCTTGAATACCTGAAAAGCACTGCCATCGTCAACACCCATGCAAGGCTCACCCTGGTGGAACCGGACGGCAATACCATTGTATTTGAAAGAGCCGTAGACATCATCCCTGAACCTGCGCAGGAAATACTACCGCATCCCGAAGGTATTGAACTGGGTACGCTCATCAAGATGCTGCGTTACACTGACAGGCAGAAACTAGCGCCGTTTTTGCGTTATAGTTTCTCCCGCATAGGGCTGCATACCGCAGAGGAAATATGCAAAGCTGCACACCTTGATCCTGAAAGTGACCCCCATAATCTTGAACTGGCAGATGCAAAAAAAATAATTGATGTCTTTAAAAAAGTGAAGATATCAGCACCTCCCACCGACTGCCTCTCACCAATTACAGAATCGCTCATTTATAAAGGCCTGGAAAAAGAATACAGTGTGGATTTCATTGCCACCGTCAGCCGGCCGGCATCTGTGCACTCGGGGCATCCCTTCCTGGTGGAAGCAGGTGTTGCTTATGGCGGCAGCCTGGGTAAGGAGGACAGGGTCAATATCTTAAGGTTCGCCAACCGTGTGCCGCTGCTGTACCAGCAGGGCGGGTGCGCTATCACCCACGCGGTTGAGAATATCAGGTGGAAGAACTATTCCCTGAACCAGCCCGGTGGCGGCATACCCGCAGGTCCTGCCGTTTTCATGGTGCATGTAGCTTCTACCCATATACCATTCACATCAGAAAGCAAGGACGCCGTAGCAGACGTTCCAGAGATTATGACCGAGGTCGAACTTGCCCTGAAGGATGTGGGGCGCAAGCTCAAGACATTCCTTTCAAAGCAGCAGCACCTGTCCAAGCGAAGGGAGAAAGAGGAAATTATCAAGAAGATTCTCCCCAGGATTGCTGAGAAGGTCTCACAGATTATGGACAAACCCACGCCTGACATTACGCCCATCGTGGCCAAGGTTATGGGCAATTTGCTGGTACAGCGCAGTGTATCCAAAAACGGTGACGGTTACCAGGTAGAGATTGACATCCGTAACTACGGTGATGCAGCTTTTGCTGTCAAATTGCATGATACCCATGAGTATTCGGTAAGAGATGCCCAGCCTGAACCAAAAACCATTTCCATGGGCAGGGATACCGACCATACCTGGAAACTTAAACTGAAAGCAGGTGATAGAGAGACCATCAAATACCACCTGCCATTTGTATCTGAAGAAGAAGCTAACGCCCTGCCTGGCCTGATAGTGGAAGGCGTGGAAGAGGGCATGGTCAATGGTGCCAAGTCTGTACGGGGGTATGTGGATGAGTGACCAAACACAGCAACGGGATAAAATGGCAAAGGAAGCACTGTTAGGTATTATTGAGCGGTTCTATGACCAGTTTGAGCACCAGATAGTGCCCAATATCGTAATGCCTACCCGTACAAAAGCCAATATCGAATACAATAATGATAGCGAAGTGTGGGTTTACGGGGATAGTACCAGCACCCGCAGCGCGAAGACCGTGAAAGGTGCAAACCAGATACTGAAGATGTCCTATGTGGTGGAAATGCTTATCAAGGAACATCTTGAGAACAACCGTGGCTCGACTTTGAGGGAATTGTATTACATCTCAGAGAACTGGGACATAGCCAAATTCAATGAACAGCCCGAAAGCGACCGCATGATTGAGGACCTTGAGGTAATAAGTGCACTGCAGCGGGAATATTTCCATATGAGGCCGGAAGAGGATGGTGCAACCCTGTTCGGTTCATTGAAGCTTAAGGAGACCACAAAGCGGGGCGAGCGGATAATCCACTGTCGTGACGATGTGGGCGAAGGCGGCTACCAGATACCTTTCAATGTTGAGAACGTGGAGTTCCTTGAACACGATGCAAAATTCATTATAGCTATTGAGACTGGCGGTATGCATGCCAGACTTATCGAGAACGGTTTTGATGAAGAATTTAATGCTATCCAGGTGCACCTCAAGGGCCAGCCTGCCAGAAGTACCCGGCGCATGTTAAAGCGGCTCAATGAAGAGTTGAATCTCCCTGTGGTAGTGTTCACTGATGGGGACCCGTGGAGTTACCGGATATTTGCCAGTGTGGCTTATGGTGCCATAAAAAGCGCGCACATGTCCGAATTCATGGCAACACCTGCTGCAAAGTTCATTGGCGTGCAGCCCAGTGATATTGTGGATTACGACCTGTCCACTGACAAGTTGACCGATCAGGATATCAAGGCCCTGCGCAGTGAACTGACAGACCCCAGGTTCGATTCTGATTACTGGAAGACCCAGATACAACTACAGCTTGATATTGGCAAGAAAGCAGAACAGCAGGCCTTTGCAGGTAAAGGTCTGGACTTCGTGACCCAGCGGTATTTGCCAGAGCGGCTCACCGAGATGGGTATAATTTGATAAATTTAATAAATGTGATATTTTTTGGAGACCATTGATGACAGATAAACAATACGATGCTGGGAAGATACAGGTACTTGAAGGACTGGAAGCAGTGCGCAAGCGCCCCAGCATGTATATAGGCAGCACAGACACCCGTGGACTTCACCATCTGGTTTATGAAGCGGTTGACAACAGTATCGACGAAGCACTTGCAGGGTACTGCGACAATATTGAGGTCACTATCAACCGGGATAATTCGGTGAGTGTGCTGGATGACGGGCGTGGCATTCCCGTGGATATTCATGAGAAATTCAAAAAATCCGCACTTGAAGTGGTCATGACCATGCTCCATGCAGGCGGTAAGTTCGATGCCGAGTCGTATAAAGTTTCAGGCGGCCTGCACGGTGTTGGTGTATCTGTGGTGAACGCCCTGTCCGAATGGATGGAAGTCGAGGTGTACCGCAATGGGAAAGTGCACTTCCAGCGGTACCAGCGGGGAAAACCCATGAGTGACGTCGCAGTGAGGGGGGACACTGACAGGACAGGCACCAATGTAACATTCAAACCTGATTATGAGATTTTTGAGACTGTTGATTTTAGTTTCGAGACTATATCCAAACGCCTGAGAGAAATGGCATACCTGAACAAGGGTATAAAAATTACCATCAGGGATGAACGCACGGGCGATGAGAAACTGTTCCATTACGAAGGCGGCATCATTGCTTTTGTCGAGCACCTGAACAAGAACAAAAACGCACTACACCAACCACCGGTATATTTCCAGAAGACCAAGGACAGCACCCAGGTGGAGATTGCTATCCAGTATAATGACAGTTATACAGAGACCGTGTTCTCTTTTGCCAATAATATCAATACCCATGAAGGTGGTACCCATCTTAGCGGCTTTAAGGCAGCTCTGACCCGTTCTGTGAATGATTATGCCAAAGACCGTGGGCTTATAAAAAATAGCGAAAAGCTCTCTGGTGAGGATATCAGGGAAGGGCTGACCGCAATTATCAGCGTCAAACTCGCGGAACCCCAGTTCGAAGGACAGACCAAGACCAAACTGGGCAATAGCGATGTTAAAGGTATTGTGGAGACCCTGGTGGGTGAGGGGCTGCGGGAGTTTCTGGAGGAACATCCAAAGGAAGCAGATAATATCATAAGTAAATCGGTGCTGGCAGCCCAGGCCAGGGATGCTGCCCGTAAGGCAAGGGAACTGACCAGGCGCAAGAGTGCACTGGAAGTATCTTCACTGCCAGGCAAACTGGCTGACTGCTCAGAGAAGGACCCGCGTCTTTGCGAGGTGTACCTGGTGGAGGGGGACAGTGCCGGGGGTTCGGCCAAACAGGGACGAAGCCGTAAGACCCAGGCAATATTGCCGCTGCGGGGTAAAATACTCAATGTTGAGAAGGCCAGGTTGAACAAGATACTCAAGAACAATGAGATACGTGCCCTGATAACTGCCATAGGTACGGGCCTGGGTGATGATTTTGATCAAGGGAAGGCCAGGTACCATAAGGTAATCATAATGACTGATGCCGATGTGGACGGTGCCCATATCAGGACATTGCTGCTTACATTCTTCTACCGTTACATGAAGCAGTTGATCGAGTTGGGATATGTGTACATAGCCCAGCCGCCCCTGTACCGCATTAAGAAGGGGAAGGTAACCCATTACGTTTACACTGATGCCGAGAAAGACGCGAAAGTGGAAGAGATGGGTAGTCAGGGGGTCGGAGTCCAGCGCTTTAAGGGGCTGGGCGAGATGAATCCTGACCAGTTGTGGGATACCACTATGAATCCGGAGACCAGGACACTTGTACAGGTCACTCTGGACAATGCAATGGATGCGGATGAGATTTTCACTATACTTATGGGCGATAAGGTTGAGCCCAGGCGGGAATTTATTGAACGGCACGCAAGGGAGGTGAAGAACCTTGATGTCTGATGAATTTCCAGAGGATGAAGAGTTGAACGATAATGATGAAAATATGGTCGAAGATACCGGTGAGGGTACTGAAGTGAATCTTGCTGAGGACATTGGAGAAACTACTGAAGAGAATGGTCCTGATGTTATCCGTGAGGACACCGGCGAGGAGGATAATGGGGGAAACCATGGTGAAATTATAACAGATAGAATCATAAAACTGAACATTGAGGACGAGATGAAGACCTCGTATATCGATTACGCCATGAGCGTTATCGTTGGCCGTGCACTGCCTGATGTGCGTGACGGCCTGAAGCCTGTGCACAGGCGCATCCTGTTCGGTATGCAGGAACAGGGCATGACCCGTGATAAGCCCTACAAGAAATCTGCCAGGATAGTGGGTGACGTGATGGGTAAGTACCATCCCCATGGCGACGCAGCCATTTATGATACTATGGTCAGGATGGCACAAGATTTCAATTTACGATACCCACTGGCTGACGGCCAGGGTAACTTCGGCTCCATTGACGGAGATTCGGCAGCAGCCATGCGTTATACAGAAGTTCGCATGGACCGTATCGCTCAGGAGATGCTGGCAGATATTGACAAGAAGACGGTAGATTTTATACCCAACTATGATGGGTCCATGGAAGAACCGACGGTGTTGCCCTCCAGACTGCCTAACCTGCTGGTAAATGGCTCCACTGGTATTGCAGTGGGTATGGCTACCAACATGGCGCCCCATAATCTCAACGAGATAGTGGACGCGGTGAACATGACTATCGATGACCCGGATGTAGAGATCCAGGACCTGATGGGCGTGGTCAAGGGCCCTGATTTCCCTACCGGTGCCTATATTTTTGGCAGCAGTGGGATTCGCAGTGCATACCAGACCGGGAGAGGCATTGTTAAGATGCGGGCAAAGACCCATATTGAGGAAAATAAGAATAAAGAGAAGATAATCATTGATGAGGTGCCTTATCAGGTGAACAAGGCCAGACTCATCGAGAACATCGCCGAACTGGTCAAGGAAAAGAAGATTGTTGGCATTACCGATTTGCGGGACGAATCTGACAGGGATGGCATCAGGGTAGTAATTGAGCTGGGCCGTGGGACCAATTTAGATGTGGTGTTGAACCAGCTGTACAAACATACCCAGATGGAATCCTCCTTCGGTATCATCAACCTGGCACTGGTGGACGGCCAACCCCAGGTGTTGAACCTGAAAGAACTGATCGTGCATTTCATTGACCACCGAGTAGTGGTTATTACCCGGCGCAGCCAGTTCGAACTTGAAAAGGCCCGCAAGCGCGCCCATATCCTTGAAGGACTGCAAATTGCACTGGACCATATCGACCAGGTCATTGCCCTTATCAGGGCAAGCAAGACCGTGGACGAGGCCCGAATTGGGCTTATGTCCAATTTCGACCTGAGTGAGGAGCAGGCCAAGGCCATACTGGAGATGAGGCTGCAAAGACTCACTGGTCTTGAACGTGAAAAGATCGATAACGAACACAAAGAACTGCTTGAAACCATTAAGTGGCTACTTGAGCTTTTGGCTGACCGGGCCAAGATACTGAACATTATTAAGGAAGAACTGGCAGATATCAAACAGCGCTATGGTGATGCCAGGCGCTCACAGATCATCGAGGGCGGTGTGGACCTGGAGGATGAGGACCTGATACCTGTGGAAGATGTGGTGGTCACTATATCCAACAGCGGTTATATCAAACGCATGCCAATTGACACGTACAGGCAGCAGCGTAGGGGCGGGCGCGGTGTAATCGGTATGGATACTAAGGAGGCCGATTTCGTGGAAGACCTGTTCGTGGCATCCACGCATGATTATATCCTGTTCTTCACAGACCGTGGACGCGTCCACTGGCTTAAGGTCTATGAGATACCTGATGCTTCAAGGCAAAGCCGCGGTAAAGCCATAATCAACCTTATTGAAGTGGATAACAGTGAGAATGTCACTGCCCAGATACCGGTTAAGACGTTTGACCAGGGTCATAACCTCATTATGGCTACCAGGTGCGGTGTAGTGAATAAGACCGACCTGTCAGCGTTCAAAAATCCCAGGCGTGGAGGCATTATAGCCATAAAACTGGATGAAGGGGATGAATTGCAAACCGTTAAACTGACAGATGGTTCAATGGATATTATTATTGGTACCAGGCACGGTAAAGCGATTCGGTTCTCTGAGACCGATGTTCGTGCAACAGGCCGCGGCTCCAGGGGCGTTCGTGGTATCCGGCTTGTCAGTGATAATTATGTTGTAGGAATGGATATCGTCAGGGATGATGCAACCCTGTTAACCATTACCGAGAATGGATTCGGGAAGCGGACAGAGTTCAGTGAATACCGCAACATCAACAGAGGCGGTCAGGGTGTCATAACTATTATATCCAGCATTCGTAACGGTCTTGTGGTGGATGTAAAAGCAGTAGATGAATCCGATGAACTTATGGTGACCACTTCCGGAGGCATCATTATCCGGGTTCCTGTTTCAGATATAAGGATACAGGGACGCAATACCCAGGGTGTGAAGATTATGAACGTACATGGCGGAGATAAAGTGATGGGTGTAGCCCGGGTTGTACGTGAGGATAATAGTATTGAGGATATTACACTTGAGAATAATGGTATTGAAGATACTACAATAGAGAATAATGGTATTGAAGATAATAGTATTGAAAAAGGTAATATATAATAAAAGCATGAATATATTTAAGAATTCTTGAAATTAGAGGGGATGATGCTGATATGCAAGAATTAGTCGCAATGCCGACTTTAAATGAAAACGTCGTACTGGGACAGATGGAATCTGGCGAGTTTGAGGAACCGGTTGAGATACTGGTCAAACTGGCTCAGGATGGGGAGATAGATCCTTGGAATATCGATATCGTTGACGTTACTGACAAGTTTTTCAGGCACGTTGAGAAAATGGAGCGAATGGACCTGCGGATTTCTGGCAGGACACTGCATTATGCTGCTATCCTGCTTCGCATGAAGTCCAATGCACTTGTTGAAGTGCCAGTGGTAGAGGACGATTCATGGGTCGATGATTATGATTTTTTTGAAGTGGACGAGTATCCGATTCCCAGACCGCCCGTGCGGCGTCTTTCCCACAGGTCGGTCACACTGAACGAACTCATCATGGAACTGGAAAAAGCTGAAGTGGTAGAAAGGCGACGTGTTGTGCGCAATAAGACAAAAGAACATATGCAGCTGAACCGTCATACCACTGAGCAGGTACTGGGTATAGCGCACGAAGAGGATATCGAGGGCAGGGTAGAAAATCTACGGACTATGCTAACAGAGTTGCTGTATGATAGACATTATATTTCACTAAGTGAAATATTAACGGGTGACCGTTCAAATAAACTGATGACCTACATATCGCTTTTATTCTTGGCAAACATGAAGGAAGTATGGCTTGAACAGGAAGAGCTCTTTGGTGAATTATATATCCGGTACCCTGAAGCTTCGGGGGTATGTACATAGGGGACCGTGAAATAATCGAAGCAGCATTGTTTGCTGCAGGCGGACCGGTAGAGTTGGCCGCATTAAAGGAACTGGTAGGTAAGCGCAAGAAGGTTCCTGGTATTATTGAATCACTAATAGAGGAATATAAACAGCGTCATACCGGGCTGGACATAGTTGAACTGGAAGGTAAGTACGTGATGCAGGTTAAACCTGAATATTCCGACCGAGTCCGCAGTGTTGCACCCAAGGAACTGCCATCTCCCATACTCCGCACACTTTCCATGATAGCGTACCACCAGCCTTTGCTACAGAGCGACCTGGTTGAGAAGCGGGGTAATGCTACGTACGACCATGTAAGGGAACTGGAAGAGCGGGGGCTGATAAAACGTACTCCTGAAGGCAGGAGCCAGATACTTACTACCACGCACGGTTTTGCCGAATATTTCGGACTCAAGTCCAGTGAACCAGATTTTGTCAAGCAGAAGATAATTGAGATGGTTTCACATGATAGTCAGGTCGGGCTGGACAAATGGCTGGGTGTGAAGAAACCCATTGGTGTGACTAGAGGGTACATGTCCCTGATGTTCCTGCTGGGTATCGAGGACTTTAAAGTGGTGGAACCTTACAATCCCACCCAAAGTGACATTGACCGAATGAATACATTGGGCAAGCTGGTAATTGCCAAAGGTTACGGGGAAAAGGCTGCAGAGTATTTCAACGGTGAGATTATTGAGATACAGGCCGTCACTTTTGATGACCTGCTTAACACTATAGACTTGCTGTCGAATCTGGGTACAAAGGATAAAGTCAATGGCGCCGTTGAAAGTATCAAGAAATTGAAAGAGCAATATCTGTCCCGGGCTATGGGTGTGTCTGCCAGGGTGAAACCGGGTACTGATATGGTCTCCAGGCTCATCACCGATATGAAACTCAATGTCTCTGCACACGGACTGCTGGTGGCACCCGATTACGGGTTATCTTCTGAAGGAGTGGACGTATCCAAAGATGCTGATATACTGGTGCCTACGCACAAGAATGCACCGGACAATATAGTGGAGCGTGTGTGTCAGCGGTATGAAGCAATACTCAATGGGATTGCCGGAAAGGATTTTAAAGTCTAACCTTATATAAGAGATTATTATATTATGGCAGATTATGATGTAATAGTTGTAGGTGGCGGCATCAGTGGCCTGATGTCTGCTATGACACTATCCAAACACGGAAAAAAAGTACTTGTCCTGGAAAAACGCAAAAATGTTGGAGGCAACTGCAACAGTTATGATGTTGATGGATTCCAGGTCGATACAGGAGTGCATGCTATAACCCACCTCAGGGAAGGACCACTACGCAGGCTTATAGATACTTATTTTGATTACACTCCTGTGTTACTTGACCACGGGGCCTATTATGTCCGAACCCATAAAGGTATTTCGAAGATACCATCCACACTAAAGGCATTTGCTACTTTTGATATGCTTCCGAAGATGGATCGGCTATTGCTGAGCCAGACAATTGCAAAGGCAATTACGCAGACCACCCTGGGTACTGAATTGACCCACCAATCAATGTATGATTACCTGCCAAAAGGTCTGTCGCAGGATGCCCTGTACTTTATCGATGCTATCTGTCACTCCTTATCAGGCAGGT
This sequence comes from Candidatus Methanocomedens sp., assembly GCA_013374385.1. GTDB lineage: Archaea > Halobacteriota > Methanosarcinia > Methanosarcinales > Methanocomedenaceae > Methanocomedens_B. Next base: position 18,782 of record QBUR01000190.1, read on the forward strand.
CCATGAAGGAGACCTCGGTGCACAGGGTGATGACAGGCAGCAGTTTCGTGCGGGATAGTGTTCCAGAGAACTTTTTGGAGGATGAGGAAATTGCTTACTCGTACAAGGCTCTGCTCTCGAATCATCTGACCGGGGGACAGGTAAAGGAACATTTGTCAGTGCTCACGAGGTTTGCAGTTAATAATGTCGGTTATTCACAGGCATACCCTCGTAGAGGACTAAAAAGTTTCCTGAACGCTGTATTGTATTCTATGTCAAATTCAGTGGAAATAAAGACTTCATCAAAAGTGTCAAGCATATTTACCAGGGAAAGTATGGTAAAAGGGGTGATGACGGATGAGGACACATATACGGCAGATGCGGTGGTGTATACTGGTTTTGTAAAGGATATGCCTGATGTGGTTGATAACTTGCCGGCATCATATATTCAGGAACTGGAAGGGATTGTTCAGACCCGTAGTGTCACTATATGGCTGGGCCTTGATTCAAAGCTGCCTGAATTCGATTATACAGGTTCAGAGATATGGTTCAAACCAAGGGCATATTGGGCCATGCCCATCAGCAATTACGATGCACAACTGGCACCGCCCGGTAAGCAGCTGGTAGGATTTACGTTCATTGCGGATGAATCTGTACCTCTGGTTGAGGACAAGAAGCGGATGTACAATACTATACTTGAGGCAATACCCGGAATTGATGACCATATTGAGATGACACATTTCCAGACCACTATACCAGAGAAGGCGGCAGTAACCATCAATGGTTATTTTGCACAGCCCAGGACACCTATAAAAAATCTATATCTGGCAGGTACTGATACTGATCGGCGCAGTATGGGAATAACCAGGGCCGGGTATTCAGTACTGGAACTGTTGAAGGTCATGCGGGATGACCACCACATTAAATGAATTTAGCTGTTCTTTTTGCGGTCCCGCATATATTCTGAGAAACCTGAGTTGAGTAATATCAGGATGCCACTTATGAATGTGATCAGCCCGAATCCTATTGGGTATGTCAACTCACCTTTTATTATTAGCAAGATGCCGGAATGCATTACAATTAAGCCGATGATGAATGCTGCAATCTGGGGACGCTTTTCTACAATACCGTAGTAAATGGCGGTGGCAACCAGTGTCCCGGTACCGAAATAAATGTATGGTGAAGTTTCACCTGTTTCAATATTAATCACTATGCCTCCCAGCAGGAAAACCAGACCCAGGAGAATAAGGTAATGCATCTTTTTGCCTTTTTTCATTTCAAGTACCGATGTACCTACTGTATGAAATGTATTTATGTTTATGCAGTATAATAATCTATTTAGGACGAGGTATATGTCAGAAGTAAAAAGTCACGGTTTTTTCAAATTTATGGCGCCGATTTATGATTTTGGTGCCAGGATGGCCATGTTAGGCCAGTATGAGCGGTTGAGGCAGCAGTTACTTGGTAAGATTGAGATCAAGAAAGGCAGGCGCATTTTAGATATGGCGTCCGGTACCGGCTACCTGGCTGAGAAGATGGGGGCTGTCGACCTGGTATGTACTGATATTTCAGTGCATATGTTAAAACGGGCCAGGGCCAAAGCGAAAGGGGATTTTGTGCTGGCTGATGCGCACAGGCTGCCATTCAAGGATGGGGTGTTCCATGGTGCAGTTTCAAGTTTTGCTATGCATGAGGTTGGCAGGCCTGGTGAAGTATTGAGTGAAATGTTCAGGGTATTGGGACCGGGCGGTGAGATTGCTGTGATGGACGTGGTGCAGCAGACCAGGTTTTCAAAGAAGATACTGCTGGAGATATTCCATACTTTTGTAGAGATGCGGACTGCAAGTTATGTGAATATAGCGCAGTTGAAGGATGCTTTCAGGGCGGCTGATGAATTTAATATACAGCTGGATATGTTCGGGCTGGTGGCTATTGTGTGGGGGAGGAAAAAATGAATGATAAACCTGTAAATATTATCTCTTACTGCCCACGCATCCCCCCAATCTTCCGCGCAATATCCCTCGCAATCCCCGACTTCACACCCCTTTTATCCACCAGCACCCGCCCGCTGACCTCCCACCAGGATTTGGGATATGCCTTATCCTTCTCCACCACCGGGTTCAGACCCAGTTCCTTTGCGGCCCTGTCAATCTCCTTCAACTCGGGTGATGTCACAGAGCGCTTCCTTGAAATGATACGCCCCCCACTTCTGCTGTTCCCTTTATTGATATAGGCAGGCCATATCACATACTTATCCTTGTCGCGGAGCATAACTCCAGTTATATCATTCATAGAACATGAACGTTTTTACATCGACATGCGGATTTTTTATGCTCATACCAACCTTGGGTCAGCAATCTCACCCTTCAGCGCAGATGCAGCCGCAGTTTCAGGAGACGCCAAGTACAAAAGTCCACCCCTCCCCATCCTGCCCTTAAAGTTGCGATTGGACGTCGACACACACACCTCGCCCTCGGCCAGCACACCCAGGTGGGCACCCAGGCACGGCCCGCAGCCCGGTGGCCCCAGGGTTGCCCCCGCTTCAATGAGGGAAAATATATATCCCTTTGCTATAGCCTCGAGCAGGACAGTTCGTGAAGCCGGTATCACAATGGTGCGTACCGCTACACTGCGCCCCTTCAAAATACGGGCCGCAGCCTCCAGGTCTTCCAGCCTGCCGTTGGTACAGGAACCAATGAACACCTGGTCAATAGCCGTCCCTGCCACCTCATCCACATCACATACATTATCCACGCTGTGGGGTATGGCCACCTGTGGGGGCAGGTCATCCACATCAATGTGTATATCCTCGCAATATCGGGCATCTTCATCAGCATAAACCGGAGTATAAGCATCCACAGCCCGCCCTTTGAGGAACTCATCAGTCTTCTTATCAGGCGGCACAATCCCTGCCTTTCCACCCATCTCAATTGCCATGTTGCACAATGTCATCCTGCCCGCAATGCTCAGGTCTTCAATGGCTGAACCGTAATATTCCATAGCCTTGTAGGTGGCACCATCTGCACCGATATGCTTTATCACATTAAGCGTCAGGTCCTTTGCAGACACCCGGTCTCCAAGCTTCCCTTCAACAGTGACCCGCATGGTCTGAGGCACCCGGAACCAAAGTTTGCCGGATGCAAATATCTCGGCCATATCAGTGGCACCCACACCGGTCCCGAAGGCACCGAAGGCACCGTAAGTGCATGAATGTGAATCGGCACCAACTATCAACCTGCCAGGAAGGGCGAAGCCCTGCTCTGGCAGTACCTGATGGCATATCCCCTCACCCACATCATACATGTTCAAAATGCCTTGCTGGCGTATCCACTGCCGGATGTCGTACTGTAGATTGGCAGCCACATCAGTGCTTGCAGGCACAATATGGTCAAAGGGAATCACTATCCGTGCCGGGTCCCAGACTTTTGGTACCTCCATCTCCCGAAATGCCTTCACTGCCAGTACACTTGTGCCATCATGAGCCATGGCACAGTCCACATTTGCGATTACAAAATCGCCTGCGTGGGCATCTGAATTTGATGCTCTGCTGAAAATCTTCTCGCTGATAGTAGCCAAAACCGTTACTCCTTGTTACTTGTGGATATCTTTTCAATCAAACAATTATATAAGTAACTGCAAGCATGAAAATATCATTCCCTACAATACTTTAAGGACATAGAAATATCTATAATAATTCTTAACGGTTTGGTCGAAACCCTTACTAATAATGTAGATAACTAATAACCCTTAGCACATAGGTGATAACATGCAATATTCCAGGAACAAATTGGTCGAACTATTAGGACAAAAACCCGGCAACATTGAGATATGCGATGTCACTCTACGGGACGGTGAACAAACTCCAGGGACAGCCTTTACAAAAGACGAGAAAAAGCGTATGGCTCAGGAACTTGACAGCATAGGCATCGAAGTGATAGAAGCCGGCTTCCCGGTGGTATCCCAGACCGAACGGGATACAGTAAGGGAGATTGCGAACATGGGCCTTGATGCAAAGATATGCTGCCTGTCCCGCTCTGTGATACCAGACATTGATGTTGCAATCGGCTGTGAAGTGGACATCGTCAGCATATTCATAGCTACATCTGAATTGCACCTAAAATATAAATATCATAAAACATGTGCTGAAGCCACACTTTGTGCTATGGATGCCCTGGAATATGCCAAGGACCACGGACTTACAGTGCGGTTCGCTGCCGAGGATGCCACCCGCACAGATATCAACGTCTTGAAAGGCATATTCAGGATGGCAGAAGAGCGCGGGGCCGACTATGTGAGCATTGCAGACACAGTTGGAATACTAAATCCTGCCACTGCATATTATCTCGTTAGTGAAATCAAGAAGGATATTAAGACCGACATATGTATCCACTGCCATAACGACCTGGGCATGGCGACCGCAAATACCCTGGCCGCAGCAGAAGCCGGAGCCAAGCAACTCCATACTACTGTTAACGGTATCGGAGAGAGGGCAGGTAATGCCGCGCTGGAAGAGGTGCTGATATCACTGATGGTACAGTACGGCATCGACAGATATAATACCCAAAACCTGACCCAATTTTCAAAGATGGTCGTGGAATACTCTGGAGTGAAACTGGCAAAGAACAAACCTGTTGTCGGCGATTTTGCCTTTTCCCATGAAAGCGGCATCCATGTGGCTGCCATTATGGAAGAACCCAGCACCTATGAACTATTCTCACCTGATATTGTAGGCGGTAAACGCAGCCTGATAATTGGTAAACATACCGGCACCAAGGCACTGAAAGGTATCGTGCTGAGCATGGGATACAACCTGAACCATGACCAGTTATGCGACCTGCTTGCAAAGGTGAAAGACTGCACCCATGCCAAAAAAGGCATACCCTGCAAACGCCTGGATGAGTTTATAATGGAAATCATAATGCCGGATTAATTCTGTGGTACCAGAGTCATACACTATCAATACATTGTACACTTGCCGCGCACCAGAAGCACTGATACCCCGTTCTTTTCAAGTTCAGTATTAAGTAGCGCCGCCAGTTCAGTTTCAGTAACATTTTCAATATCCACCAGGATAGTATCGGGTACCAATGTCCGTACCACGTCTGTCATGTCAGGTACGTCCTGCCCACCTGTGAGGGCAGCAATATTATTCTGGAGCACCACCACCAGCACATCCCTGTGATGATGAACGGCTTCGATAAGCCCCTGCAATCCAGTATGCACCAGCCCGTAATCCCCTATAAGGGCTATACCTTTGTTGTCAAATCCTGTGGCAGTGGCAATGGATGACCCCAGTGAATATGCCATGTCCACCACCTCCATGGGCGGCGAAGCGGTCCTGACCGAGCAGCCCAAATCCCCGGCCACCGGCACATCCATTGTCCTTAGCACTTTGTATAACATATGATAAGGGCAGTCATCACATATACTTCTGGAAGAACCGCGGCTTACGATAGTCTCAGGAGTAATTGATGGAGTGATACCATCCCAGTCAATATGCTCCAGTGCCTGGATAATGTCTGCTGCTTCCACCTTTCCATGTCCAATGTGTCCTGTAGCTTTCCCCAACACACCCTTGCAGGATAATTGATGTTCGATGAAACTTTCGGTCTCTTCCACCACCAATGTCCTTGCATGCCGTTTTATAAAACAGTTGATAACCTTTACCGGTAGTGGGTTGACACAAGTAAGTGCCAGATGCGAGACATCTTCATACCCATCAGACAGCACCTGTTCCACCATTGTGGAAAGATAACCCGAAGAGATAATTCCAATTTCCCTGCCGCGTTCATGACTGACATTCAATCCTGATTCTTCAGATAGATGCCGCATTCTGGGATAGGATGAAGCATGAAAACGCTGGTGTTTTCCTTTCATAGTATATGACCAGATATCCCGGTCAAATTTCTGGAATTCCACCTGCATCAGTTGTGTCCTTTTTACCACTCCCGTTTCAATGTTCAATCTGTCGGTGATACGGATTATTACCGGGGCACGTACTTCTTCTGATAACCTGAAAGCCTGGCACATGCTGTTGTAAGCATCTGCCGGGTCGGATGGGTCAAAGACCGGAACTTCAGCTATCAGACCATAGTACCGTGAATCCTGTTCGTTCTGGCTCTGCTTGATTCCTGGGTCGTCACCCGCAACAATTACCAGCCCGGCTCCAATGGTGTGGGTGACTGAAGTGATCAGCGGGTCAGCCAGTACGTTCATACCCACATGTTTTACAATAACCACTGCCCTGCGCCCTACTGCTGACGCACCAAGGGCCGCCTCCAGTGCAACCTTTTCATTTATTGACCAGCGCGCTTCCACACTGGAATTCATCAAAAGTTCCATTATCCCTGAAATCGGGAATCCGGGGACACCGGTGGCAAAGCTAACCCCCGAGTCAAGGGCACCGAACACAAGCGCGTTAGCCCCTGTACATGAGTTTGACATCATGCGTTTATTTATTACTTGTAATATTTAAGGATAGTCAAAATCAACCAATTAATTATGT